>JAJTZC010000009.1:2542-17153 GCA_032906705.1 Nitrososphaerales archaeon | reverse complement strand
CGCGGCCAAGAAGTCGCCCGTCGGGGACATGGGCTTCACGGCCTACTTCACCGATACCGAAGGCAACGTCGTAGGACTCTGGCAGGACGCTGGAAAATAGGTAGGGTCTCGGGCTCGTCAGGGCCCAAACTCCAATTTTTCTGTAGCGTGCTCTTGGCGTTAGTGTAGACGAGCCAATTATCGCGACAAGCAGGTCAACCGAGTTGGACAGTTGTCCCGAGGGTCACGCCGTTCGTCTCGGCGAACCCAGCCCTGGCCTCGATGACATAGTTCGCGGTGGCTGTGGGCGTGTAGGTAGGGCACCCGAAGGTGACGCTGCATGTGGGGGCTCCTGCGAGCAGGTAGACCACTCTGCCGACGCTTCCAGTGACGTCGAGCCATACGATGTCCAGGCTTGAGTTGGTGCCGTACATCCAGAATGAGTAGACGCCAGTCTCAGGAAAGACGAAGAGCATCGTCGTCGTGTCCGTGATCTTCCTGTTCATCAGGCCCGCCTCCCTTTCACTCTGGTTCGTGGCTAAGTATGTGAAAGGGAAAGTCTTGCCGTTGACAGTGAAGTGTGTAGGGACAGACGATAGGTTTGCTGGGCCTGGCACGCTCAGGAATGCGTATGCGGCCAAGGCGAGCGCCAGGATTAACAGCGCTGTCGAAACCAGCGCCCTCGGGCTGCGCGGCAGTTTCATTCTTGATGCCCTGCGGATTCCCGAGTTGGGCGGGCCCTAAATCAGTATCGTGCGGAGGATGTTTTCGCCCGATGAGTGGATTGCTCGACTTTTCCTACTTGAGCTTGGCGATGACCTTGGCCCCGTCGTCGGAGGACCAGGCCTTCAGGGTGGTCGTGCGGGCGTTCCCCTGATTCCCGATGGTGAGGGCGAACTCCAGTGCGGTCTCGTCGTTCGGCATCTCTCCCAAGGCCACAAAGTCGTACTGCCCGAATGTGTAGAAGACCTGCAGCTTACCTCCGTGCTGCTCGGCCCACTTCTTTGCGTCTCCTGCACGCCTGGGGGAATCCTTGACGTTGCGGATGCCCTGTTCAGTCCATTTGCCCAAGGTGATGTAGTATGGCATGGATGGTTTTCTTGCGGTTTCGTATTTATGGCTTTGGAGGTGATTTGTCACAATTGAATGGAAAAGGCCTCGACGAAACTCATTCAGGGACGTTGAGGGGGTTGCCGCACCTCTCGCAGTAGATTGCAGCGCTAGCATTCGCATGCCCGCACTTCTCGCAATAGAGGGGGCCACCTTTCTCGGCGGCATCCCTTCCAATCATCGGCGCACACCAGGCCTTGCGGGATACGTCAACGGCCCAACTCCGCAGACGACCGGCCAGATTCCGTGAGCAGCTTGGTTCCCCGTATGATTCTGAGGAGAGGCGCGGAGAAAAGGATGGGGGAAGCAGTCACGAATCCTGTCAGCGCGAGGAGTATGATGAACATGTTCATGAGATTCCAGCCGTCCAGCACGAAACGCTGCTTCGATGGCGCGAGCTTCAGCTTGGCGGAGTACTCGAGCACAAACACAAAGACGATGCCCCAGTCGAGGGTGTCCGCGATCAGCGCCCAAGGCGGCTGGATTTGTGCAAGGAGCTGGAACAATGCGCCAGGGAGGGTCACCAAGGACAGAAGGAGCATCAGCCGCTCGTTCAGGACATTCTGGACTGCCGACGCGATGCCCAACTTGCTTTGGAGTCGACGCCGCTTCTATTTGTCGATTCTTCGGTTTGGAAACGAAATCTTGATGTGGTTGCCCTGTCCGGGTTCGTTGCGCCTTCGCGGGGGAGCTCCCCCAGCGGGATTAAGTCATTCGAAATCTCTACTTTGGAAGTTCGCCCTCGACCCTCTTCAGGACACGGAGAGTGACCAGAGTAATCCACTTGCTCGGTTCTCCAGCTTTCTCGAGCGCGAAGGGCACCACCTTCGAGCCGGGAGGCCACGCGTCTGGACGGTAGCCTCCAGGTGGCACATCTGGGTGAACTGCGTCCAGCAGCCACCTTCCGTCGCGCAGCCGTTTCTGCTTGAGCACGTCAAGTGCGGGCCCGAGGCGGCTGTCATCGGAGTAGCCGAGGCTTGTCATCAGGTCAAGGCCGACGAGTATGTCGTAGTAATAGTGGACTGGGTAGTGCAGCCTGAACCAGGCTTCGTACCTCTGATCGCCATCCCGGAAGAGTTGACGCTGAAGGTAGAATTCTGCGCCGCGTTCGACTGACCTTTTCACAGACCTCGACCACCTTTGCCTCGGCAGAGCCGCGAACGCCGAGAGGCCCTCCCAGCAGTCGAGTGTGCCGCTCTCGGAGGTGAAGCAGTGCCAGCCGCCGTCTTCCTTCTGAGCCTTGACAACCCATTCGATCGCCGAGACCGTTCTTGGGTCGTCCCTGTATCCCGAGCGGATCAGTGCCCTCGCACTGTTCCCTGTGAAGCAGAAGTGGCCGCTCTTCCAGCCGAATCCGCCGTCGGGCTTGGCGTATCGCGCAAGCATGAGTTCGCAGGTCTTCCCCATCCTGTCGTCTTCCGCTGAGAGACCGAGGTCGGCGAGGATGAGCCATCGCCAGTTAGTTGCCGTGTACTTCGGAGCGTACAACTCCTCGCCCGAGTCCCAGTAGCCGCTAGGGTTCTGGAGGCGCAACATGTCAGCAACCCAGCCCCTGAGCGGCATCGAAGCGCGGGCATCCCTTACTTCCGAGTCAAAGTGCGGTCTGTCGAGAAGGTCTGTGAGTGCGTGGTACTGGATGGCAGGCTGGTCCTCCTCCAACAGCCAATCGAGGACGTCGGACATTTCTGGCAGGTCTGGAGGAGGACTCGGTTAATCTGCTTTCTTTCTGGATGAGGCTAGGGCTCGCAAGGGTTCATTGCTCCTCCACCGGTGTATCGGAGTTTGACTTTTCGTGGAAATCGTCTTGGCGAGCGCTCGGCTCACTTCGTGCGGGCTGGTTTGTAGACGAAAGCTTCTGCCAGCAATCGGATGTCCTTGCCTTGCTTCCTTGATTGCTTCGATGGCTCTTCCCGCCTGGTGAGGGCCATCTTGTTCCAGTACCTTGCCACATCGTCCGAGGCCTCGAGCACGTAGTACTCTCCCTGCTTGAACGGGATTTCGCGGCCCTTCTCCACTATCGGTGCGCTCCCGACATTTCGATCCTAATCGAGGTCATGAGGCCTCACCAAATTGCACCTGGTTAAAGGCAAAGTCTGCGGAGTCCGCTCTGGGGCGAGACTGCGGGCCGGTGTTAGCCACTCGGCGCGAGTTCTACGATGAGGCCGTCGCTCCATTTGTATTTCTCGTTCATGAGAGTTGACACTTCCCCCGATAACTCGGGCTCCTTTTTCCTGTCGACGAGACGTCCCTCGCCTTCGTAGGTGTGTTCGCTGACTCTGAACGAGACCTTCGGCTGATTCTTGATATTCTGGACCCAGTGAGAGCGGTCTCCATGCTCCGATACTAGATAGTACTCTCCCGCGTGCTGCACGAACCAGATTTCTATATTGTGCGGCTTGCCTGATTTCCATCCCGTCGAAGTCAGATAGAGGAATTCTTGGCTCCCAGCGTTCAATTGATTGATTGGCACCACTTCTTGGGTCAGTGGGCGACCTTAAAGATCAAGCGTCATTCGCAGTTCTTCCCGTGACACAGCTCTGTCACTCTTGTCCCTGAGCCTGTGGTCTGCTTGGCGGATGGGGCCTCAGCCGCGGATCTCCTCGACTTCGCTCGAGAGACGACCAAGGCAGCCACGGCGAGAATGATGACGACTAGGACAGCAGCGGCGACGATCATGACAGGGCCACCCAACCCCAGAGTCGTGTTTATTGTTACCGATGAGTTACTCGAACTCGGACTGCCCTGATTGGAGATGGTCGATGCAACAGTGGCGCTGGCCGAGGCGGTTGAGGAATTGATTGTTTTGTTCAGTGTTGTGGCGGTCGAAGAAGCGGTTGAGGTGGTTGGTGAGGTCGTGCTGAGCGTAGTTGCCGTGGAAGTGGAGCTCGTGGTCGTAGACGTCGTTGATGAGGAAGTCGTGGTGGAAGTCGATGTGGTTGTCGAAGTGGTGGATGTAGTAGGGCCGTAGAGCCCGAAGAGGTTCTGGCTTGGCCATTGGGTGACGCTGCCCACGACATTCTGCAGGCCGCTGTCCACCTGACTCTGAAAGCCCGTCTCGTTAGCGACAGACCCGTTGAAGAACACGGCGAAGTCCACTCCCACTCCTTGGTTATCCCTGACCACCTCCGTATTCGTACCTGGCAAGAGACCTGTGTGCCACCAGTTCGCATCAGGACCAGCTGGACGGACGTCCCACCCGCCCGCATAATAGTACGGCGAACCCGTCCAGTATGGAATCGTGGGGCGAGATAGCATCGTCTGCGTGGTGGTCGCGTTCAACAGCCTGGTTGAACCCTGACCGTCAAGGCCGACCACGAAACGCATGAGGTCGATGGGGGAGGCAATCCACGCGCCGTGGGAGTCCATCGCTTCGATGTAAAAGCCGCCGTACGGCCACGGGACACTTCCTGCGCCGGGGAAGACTGATGTGGTGTTGCCATCAACAGGGTCGTAGTACTTCACCTCTCCTTGGGCCCGCTGACTGAGTTGTGTGTGCCCCAACTTCATGTCGGTGATCCCGAATTGGGCCAGAGCGTTCTGTTGCACGAACTGCTCGTAAGACTCGCCGCTGATCTTTTCGATGATTCTGCCGAGTACGCAGTAGCCGAAGTTCGAATAGTCGTAGTATGTTCCGGGCGTGAACTGGAGGGGCTGCCCGAGCATGTAGCGGATTACCACGCCGCAACTCGCTGGCCTAGGAGTTCCCGTTGCGTCCGCTGCATTCCAAGTCGTGGGCTGAAACATCGGGTCGAAGGCCGTGTCTCTGTTCCATCCGCCTGCGTGCCACAGGAGCTCCTGGACGGTAACATCCTGAACGCGTGGATCTTCCTTGGCTCCGGCCGGAGGCTGCAAGTCGCTCAGGATAGAGAAGGCCTTGTCGTTGAGACCCAATTTCCCCTGCTGCACTAGGAGGTAGATCGCAGCGGCGGTGATGGGCTTGGATACGCTCGCGATTCGGAAGAGAGAATCTGGCTGGACCGGCTGGTTGGCCGCGACGTCCGCCATCCCATAACCGTGGGCGAGGACCAGCCTCCCGTTCTTGACAACGGCGAGAGCGCCCCCAGGGACTCCCCATTGCGCCATCAAGCTTGTCATGAAAGCGTCGAAGGCCTGGAGTCCCGGGGCTGGAGGACCGGTGACCTGAATCGAGCTTGATTGATCCAACGGGGGGAAGGTGACACCAAGCTGTGCCGTCGTCAGCAACAGAGTTAGTGCAATGACCCCCAGCATGAGGCGCACGGAGACGATGGTAATGTTTCGCAATATTTACGATTTGGAGTCCAAGTGATTCTCCGTGCGAGTGTCGACAGGCCGTCGCGTTTCTGGGAGCAATCTGAGTATAGCCAGAACCGTGAATATCTCTCCAATCATGCCCAGGGTCACGGGGAGGACGTACCCGTACGCGTTGAAGAGGAAACCTCCAATTATCGGAGCCGGGACTGCGATCAGGCCGCGAAACGCCGCCAGCTTTCCGCCTATGCTACCTCTTTGTTCGGGGGGCGCGCTCGACATCAGGAATGATTGCAGAGCCGGGACCCAGGTTGCCACGGACGCTCCGAAGACAACAGCGAGCATGATGAAGAAGGGCACCGAGGCGCCAATCGCCCATCCCAGCATGACAACGACGGTGAGGAACTCGGAGAACGCGAGAGATTTCTTGGGTCCTACCTTCAGCAAGAATCTCGCGGCGGGGTACTGGCACACGACTATAGATACCGACAACGCCCCCACTATGAGACCAATGTCTCCCGACGAGAAGCCGAATTGTTTGACCCACATGCCGTAGATTAACGCGCCGCCGATGCCGAAGGAGAAGGCGTCCATGGCGAACGGCAGGAAGATGAAGAGGAATCCGGGAGGCAGCCGGACGAGTTCCTGGAACGAGAAAGTCCCCCATGACGAAGACCGAGTCCCCTGACTCCGGGTCTGGCCAGTCTCCTTCAACTGCGTAATCAAGACGATCAGGTTTGCTGACTCGAGCAGGGCAGCCACTCCGAAGATGACGTAGTACCCGAATGAATCTGCGAGGAAGCCTGTGGCGAACGGTATGAACGCTCCTGGAAGCGCTGTGAGGAAGAACACGACGCTGAAGGCCACGTTCACCTTCTCTTGATCAAGAAGTACAGACTCGGCGATTGTGGCTTGCGTCGCGGGGCTGCTCAAAAGGGAGAGGCCGAACAGGAAGTATCCGACGGCCAATGACGGGAGGCTGTGAGTGAGGGCGGCCGCGAGGAACGAAAGCATAGAAGAGACGGCCACGGCGCTCCCAGTTCCTATCATCAACTTCCTGCCAACCAGGTCGGCGAGGTGGCCAGAGAAGGGCTGCACCAACGAGCTGGCGAGTCCGCTGGGCCTGCCTCCCACAGACTGGAGGATTCCAAGCACTGGTAGGCTGACGCCGAGGCTCAGCACGACGAATGGTTGCAACACGGTGTTCAGCATACTCAGGTAGAGTCCGGTGACGAGGCTTGTGACCCCAAGGACCCTGATGTTGCCATGGAACAGAAGGCCCTTCGTGAGGGTGGAGATGCTGCCGAGGCCCTTGCTCAACTAATCGCGGTCCTCGATTGGAAGGCTCGCGAATATTTCACCGTCGGGAAAAGGCGGTTCTGAGCCTCCTCATGGCCTCGCGAATCGTATCGTCCTTCTTCGAGAAGGTGAACCGAACCTTCTTTCTCCCAGCCTTGGGATGAGAGTAGAAGCTCGAACCGGGGACCGCGGCCACCTTCGTCTCCCGCACAAGCCGGCGGGCGAACTTATCGTCGTCTTCCTTGCTCAGCCTGCTGAAATCAGCTAGGACGTAGTAGGCGCCTTCTGGCCTGGGAGCCTCGAACCCGATTTCTTCCAGGGCATCGACGATCAAGTCGCGCTTCTTCTGGTATCCCTTCGCTAGGCTCTGGTAGTACGATTGCGGCGATCTCAACGCCTCGACTCCCGCCTTCTGGAGCGGAGCGGGCGCGCACACAGTAGTATAGTCATGCACCTTCCTTATTGCACTGCTGATTTCCTTCGAGGCGATGGCGTAACCCACGCGCCAGCCCGTCACGCTGTAGGTCTTTGAGAGCCCGGAGATTGTCACCGTCCGGTCGTGCATCCCGCCCAGCGTCGCAATGCTCAAGTGCCTCCTGCCGTCGTAGACTATGTACTCGTAGATTTCGTCGGTGATGGCAACGGCGTCGTAGTCGACGCACAGGTCGGCGATTGTCTTCAGTTCTTCCTTCGTGAAGACCTTCCCGGCGGGATTGTTCGGAGTGTTGACTACGATTGCCTTGGTCCGCGAGTTGAAGGCGTTCTTCAAATTCTCCTCCTCGAGCCTCGACCCCGGCTCCCCCAGGCCGATGTGGCGCGGTTTCGCCCCGGCGATTATCGTGGCTGGGACGTAGTTTTCGTAGAAGGGTTCGGGGATTATCACCTCGTCTCCCGGGTCTGCGACGGCAATGATGGAGTCGGTCATCGCTTCGGTCGAACCGCACGTCACTGTGATGTCTGTGTCAGGGTCTGCCTGGATTCCGTTGAATCTTCGAGCCTTATCAGCTATGGTTTCACGGAGCTGTACAGAACCCCATGTGACCTCGTACTGGTTGAGGCCGTCGCGTATGGCTTCGGTGGCTGCTAACTTGACCTTGGAGGGTGCGTCGAAGTCTGGCATCCCTTGAGCGAGGTTGATCGCGTCGAACTGCTGCGCGAGCCTGGTCATCTCCCTGATGACTGATTCGGTGAAGCGTTGGGCCTTTCTGGAAACGATGCGTCTCACTTTGTTTGAGCGCAAGGAAGCTGATGCTTCGTCGCCTTGACGTAATTAAACTGAGCCTTGATTATCCGAGGGATTGGGCCTTCCGTGCCTGCGCCAAACGCATCATCTTGGTTTGCCAGCGAGTTGCGACCTGGAGGCGGAACCTGCGTTGGCAGGGGCCTTCTTGGTCCTCCGGGCGACAAGAGCTCCCGCGCTGGCCGCCCCTGCGATGATTAGGACTGCAAGGGCAATCCCGAGGTTGAAAGACAGTCCGGCGGGCGCGCTTCCCACGGTCGCAGACCCGGAGACTGCCTTGGGCGCAAACGCCGCGCCCTCGAAGTGCGGGCTGTTGGGATCTGCGAAGACCTGTCTGACACTTATGTGGGCGCCGTCGGCAGTGAGCACGTTCAAGGAGCCCGTCTGGCGGTTCTCCCCTTCTGTGATGACCAGCACGGAACCTGCGTAACCCGAGAAGTTCCCAGAGTCGAACCTTTGAATCGCCCCCTGATCGTACTTGGCTATGTAGAGATCCTGCCCCGTGGGAATGGTCAGGACTCGCTCGGGCGCTTCGCCCGGGAAGACTGCCAGAGTCTTGTTCTGTCCAGGAACCGCTTTGGATATGGCAATTACTTCGTGGTTGTTCTCCATCGAGACGATCAGGTCCCCTCCGTATGCTCCGAAGGTGGAAGGGGCGACGGTCAAGCCTTCTGGCATCAGGTTGCTTCCCAGCGAAAAGATGCGGGTCATGGCGCCGCTCGAATTGACCGCCAACACTCCGCCGTCACCGGCGAGGGCGATAAGGTCGTATCCCCACTGGCCTGTGTAGTCGAAGGTAATGTACTCGATGACCGAGCTTGTCACGCTTGCGAATAGCATCGAGTTCTTCCCCCCGGGGTCGACCGAGTAGATGGAACCGCCAGAGCACAGGTACAGGTATCCGGGCGGGAAGCCTGCCTTTGCGGGAGAGAGGGCTACGTAGACTTCGGCCTGGCCGGAGAAGGAGGGCGCGAATGGTGCCACCCTGGTACCGTCGAGGCTGACGTTCAGCAGCCGGGTCACGTCGTCCCGGTATGACGCTATGAAACTCGACCCTGTCCATTGAAGGCCAACCAAGTGACTTGCAACTGCGAATGGTGATTGACCCGAGACTGGGCCGAGGCTTAGCGTGACTACGAGAAGTAAAGAGAGCGACGCGGCGCAGAGACTTTGCATCCGCATTGCATCGTCGGAATGAAAAGCGGGAGCAGGTTATTTAATTCCTTGCGTCTCCGGCCATGGCAGCGTTCCATCGGCTCCATATTCTTTGTTCAAACGACGGAGCAACTCTTCGAATTTCGACTTTGCCTCCGTTACGTGGGGAAGGACAACGGTGAAATCGGCCTTGTGAGACCATTGCTTCCAGGATTGCAGAAGCTTGGCGTGGAACCCCCTGGCGGTGTGGACCTCCTCGCTGTAAACGAGAAGCCTCAGCTCGAGCGCACGCGCAGCGTCCGAAATCGACTTCGCCTCCGCGCCCTTCCACTTCGGGTCGTCGGTCCTCATCTGCCCGCGCCTCTCCACCAGCTTGAGCAGGCGCAGAACGCGAGGGGATAGAGAGTCAGTTTGCCAGCTCTCTTTGGAGGTGCCGACAGCGAGCAAGTCTGGCCAGAGGTTTCGGTGGATGAACGTCACCTTCGCGGACACGAGCCTCGTGGTCAACACGTCCGGGCGGGAGAGGAAACGGTTCAGCACATGCCAAATCTTCCTTCCCTTGGGGTGGCTCCACCAGGAACCCTTCATCCTTTCGCCCGCGACCAGCGCCGTGACGCACGGCAACTTCCGATCGGATTCGAGGATGATGCCGAGGCGCTTGAACTCCCTCACGACCAGCTGTAGTGCGCGTTCATCATTCAAGCGGTGTTTCCACGTCCGGTTCTGGTAGATAAGACATAGGAAGGAGTCTCCGGTAGCTCGTGGAGTTCATTGCGCCTCCGTCGAGAAACTTGGCCAGCGTTTGGGAATGTGGGTTTTCACGATTGCGTTCGCTTCGCTAACCAGTCTTTAGCTCTCCAACGCCTAGACTTGAGGGCCGGCGTCCAAGATTCGGAGATGAAGATGTCAATCAAGCTTAGAGACGTGAGGACGAGAATCATCAGAGAGAAAGATGGTTCCTACGCCATCGCCTGTTCCGCTCTCGGCATGTGCACGGTGGGAGAGACGTTGGAGACAGCCAAGAAGAACTTTGAAGAGGCTCTTGGCCTTCATCTGTCGGCGGTAAGAGAAAGCAATCGAAGCCGTAGCGCGTTAGATTCACAAAGCCGGCGCCGGTGGATGGCCCGGTCTATCAGAGTCGATGTTTCGTGCAAGTCGTGTAGGCGAGCGTTCCGCTCACTTGGTTTTGGCTGGTTTGTACACAAAGGCCTCTACAAGGAGCCGGATGTCCTTGCCTTCCTTCCTTGACTGCGTCGCCAACTCATCCCGTCTGCTGGGTGCCATCTTGTTCCAATACCTCGCAACGTCGTCCGCGACCTCGAGGACATACCACTCGCCCTGCTTGAACGGGGTTTCGCGGCCTTTCTCCACGATCGGTGCCGTCCCGTCATCCCTGACCCTGATTGAAGCCATGTGGTCTCCCCCAACTCCGTCTGGTTAAAAGAAATAGGTCGGCGTAACGAATGATTCCGTACATGGGGCTCGTCGCGTGCCCGCACGAAGTGTGGTCATTCTTCATGGACAAGGTTGTATGCCTACCTGCTTCCTGTCACCCACCCTTCCAGGGTTTCCAGTCGCCGTCTCTTGCTCCGTGAACCTTAATCACTTGTGATTTTGACTCGCTCTCCGAGTCGCACGCAAAGCGCAGTAGCACTTCGTCGCCAAGTCGTTTTCTGCTCAGGTTGTAAGTGCCTCCTTCCAGCGGGCTTCGCTAGGCCGCGCGAAGAATCTCGTGGCGCTCCTATCCAGACCCCTCAGGATCAGACCCGGGGAGGCATTACACGTCGAGCGAGCCTTAAATGGGCATCATACGCAAAACTTCTTGATGAAGGTGGAGGAGACGAAGGTTACGCGGAAGCACCTGACGTCGATTCCAAAGAATGTCAGGAAGCACCTTGGCGTGAAGCCGGGCCAGAGCGTGAAGCGGCATGTTGTAAAGGGAATGGTCGTGGTCGACTTCCATAGGAAGGTCCCTGAGCCCGTAGAGTTCCTCACCTCGCAGGTGCGGCTGAAGGTGGACGCGGTCAAACTTGTTGAGGAGGCAAGGGAAGCCTTCAGATGATCAACGTTGACACGAGCATCAATGAGAGTGTGGGGCGTGCGTGGAGAAGGGTTTGGACAGAAGACCGCGCATCGGACCTCGAGATGCGAGTCAACCTGGCCCGCCGGGATTGAAAGGTGAACTAGGTGTGGGAGGCATGAATCCGAAGAGGTTCAGCGTCATCAGGTTCATCGTGGCCATCGCGGTCTGCGAGGTCGCAGGCGTGGTCGGCTCGGTGTACACCATCTCAGCCATACCGACGTGGTACGCGGGCCTCCAGAAGCCTTGGTTCACGCCTCCGAACTGGCTCTTCGCGCCGGTCTGGCTTAGTCTGTACTTCCTGATGGGCGTCTCCCTGTACCTGCTGTGGGGGAAGAGGCAGCGGGCAAGTGCCGCCCTGGGGGCCTTCGCGCTCCAGCTCGTCCTAAACGTCCTCTGGTCGGTCGTCTTCTTCGGGGCGCACCAGCTGTTCTATGGGTTCGTAGTCATCGCCGCGCTTTTGGCAGCAATCTTGGCCACGATTGTCATTTCGCACAGAGTCTCGCGCGGCGCCAGTGTCGTGCTACTCCCATACATGTTGTGGGTCACGATAGCGTCGGCGCTGAACTACTACGTCTGGGTTCTCAATCCCTGAGACGCGAACGGCCGAATCCCATGAGAATGAAGGTCACTTTGGCATCATGATGAGCGTCTTGGACCTCCTAGTCGCCCGCACGGTTTGAGGCTCTCCGCCGCCTGTCGCCATCTTATATGGTAGTTCGTGGCTCTGCACTCGCATGAGAGAGTCGAAGAGGATCGAGAAGACGCGCCTGCCACGCAACTCGTACGAAGTGTGGTCTGAAGCTCAAAGCCCCGTGGCCAGCAAGGCCAAACATAGGAACCCGCCCGAGGATTTGTACGAGGCATGGGTGAAGAAGAGGGTCGATGGCAGGGCCGGCCGGGCGAGCGCAGGGGGAAAGAAGGCGCGCAAGGCCGCAACTTAGCTTCAGGCGCATGTCGACATTCTTCGCGGGACAGACAGCGCAGGCGCCCAGCAAAGAGTCTTCCATCGTTCATGATTAAATAATCAAGTTGATGGTCTTATCGCAGAATCTTGCACAAGAATGTGCTCACCGTGCTTGCGACTGCGCTTTTGGTACTGGTCATAGCAACACCGGCGACGGCCGCAATCACGTACACGATTTCCCTCCAGATGGACGCCGGCTCGTACTCCGGAGCCCAAACTCTCGCGGCTACCGGCGCGGTCTCCCCTGCACCCGGCCCCGGCACGGCGGTCTTTCTCAAGATCGCGAATCCGTCGGGAACTGCGGTGGCTGTCAGCTCAGCCTCGGTCGACGGGTCGACGGGCGCCTATCAACACAGCTTCGTTCTCGGAGGCTCGTCGAACTGGGTCTCCGGGACGTATGTGATCAATGCTAGCTGGGGCAATTCCGCAGGCTCTACGATCTTCAAGACAGTCAGCTTCACGTACTCTCCAAGCGTGAGCACCACCACGACGACTAGTACAACGACTACCACAACAAGCACGACCACTTCAACCAGCACGACGACCACAAGCTCTACGTCCACCACGAGCACGACCAGTCCGTCAACTACGAGCACCACCACAAGTCAGACGAGCACGACCAGCACCACGTCAACCACACCTACGAGTTCATCGTCGAGCACGACAAGCAGCCAGACCGCCACGTCGAGCTCTACTCAGGGCGGGGGTGGGGGCGTTCCGGAGTTTCCGTATCAAATCTTGGCTGTGACCCTCTTTACGTTCATCCTCATCGCGTCCTACCTCCTTGCGAGGCGACGTGGGGATTCCTGACGGCAAAGCTATGAGATCATAACGCTACTTCATAGTTCCTTCCGGCGACCAGGACTCTAGAACCTGAGCGTGGTTTTGGAATGAAAAATGTCAATCAAACTCAGATTCGATTGACTTCGCCAATCCAAGATGAAAGACTAAGTTCTTACTTCATCACCGAATTGCAATAACGCTTAATTCAATCATCAGCAAGCTCGATGTCCACTCATGCTGCTGCGGCTGTTACTCGTACCCGGATTTCTCCTACTCTTCTTGCCACTTTCTGGTTTTGTTTCAACAGGTCGTAGCGAGTCTTTGCCGAAGGCCAATTCCAGTCAGATTCCGACCGGCACAGTCGACCCACTCTACTTGGTGACGAGTTGGGTTCCGAGCAAGTCGTGGAACGGGACCACCTACTTTGGTAACTCGAATACTAGCGAGATTCTTGAGATCAACATGCGGGGGCAGGTCGTCTGGCGCTACGCCTTCCCGCATCCTAACGCTCCCTCGGTCGTCTTCACCGGGCTGATGGTTCTACCAAAGAGCAACAACGTGCTTTTTACAATTGTCGAGCCCGAGTCTTATCGGGGCGCCTACGAAGTCAGCCCTCAGGGTCAGCTGGTCTGGTCGTACGTGAACAAGACGATTTCCCACGATTCCGTCCGGCTCCCGAACGGTGACACGCTCATTGATGCGGCGCACTCCGAGGACTACGGCCCATGGCCCTACACCTACCCGGAGGTCTTCGAGGTGAACCAGCAGGGGCAGGTCGTCTGGCAGTGGCACGCGAGTCAGGACTATCAGAACAGCGCCAAGTATGCAGGCGTGAGGAGCACTGATTTTGGATACTGGACTCACGTAAATGAAGCGCTCCGGCTGCCGGACGGCAACACGATGATCAGCGTGCGAAACTTCAATCTCACGATAATTGTCGATCCATCAGGGAATCTCCTGAGCTCGTTCGACGACCCATGCGGTAAATCCTGCGGATTACTTGGACACATCGTGGAACCTCACAGCCCAGTTCCGCTGCCCAACGGTAACTATCTGACTAACTCGCCTGGGCCAGGGAAGGTGTACGAGTTCAATCCAGCTACGAAGGAAGCGGTGTGGCAGTGGCCGCCGCCGGGTACCCCAAGCACCACCCCCGATCTGAGGGGGTCGCAGCGGCTTCCGAATGGTAACACCCTCATCTGCGATTCTGGTGGCCAGCTCCTAGAAGTGACCCCTGACGGACAAACAGTGTGGGCACTCAGATATGCGAACTACAAGACCGGGGTCGGTCCTCAGGGAGCTCCATTCTTCCAGGCTGAGAGGATCAGCTACATGTCGCCGGGCTTCGCTCTTACCGGCCCTACTGGCAAGGCGACGTACACCACCAACACCGTCCCACTGTCGCTCACGGCGGGGATGGACCTCGGCAACGTCACCTACAGCATACGCAATAACTCGAACGGCACGTGGACCGTGCGCAATGCGACTCTTTTGCAGAACGTCTACAAGGACTCCCTCGACCCGCCAAAGACGACGAACGGCCCGTCCTCGCTCAACCTGGCTAATGGGAACTACACTCTTAGGATCTTCGCCAGCAGCACAGGCTATGGTTACAAGGCATTCATCCAGCAGAAGCGAATCAACTATGCGACGACAGACACTACCTTCATCGTAGCCGTCCCTGCGACCACGAGCACGACGACCATTACCCCAAGCAGCACGACGTCAACCTCCTCTTCGAGTTCATCGTCGAGCACGACAAGCAGCC
>JAJTZC010000009.1:0-2442 GCA_032906705.1 Nitrososphaerales archaeon | reverse complement strand
AGCAGCACGACGTCAACCTCCTCTTCGAGTTCATCGTCGAGCACGACAAGCAGCCAGACCGCCACGTCGAGCTCCACTCAGGGTGGGGGCATTCCGGAGTTTCCGTATCAAATACTTGCTGTGACTCTGTTTACGTTCCTCCTAGTCGGGTCGTACCTCCTCGCAAGGTGGCGAGGGATTTCGGACAGCAAAACCCTGACATTATAGGCTGGAGCTTCGAAGGGTGCGTTCGAGACGTTGGAAAGAGCCTACATTCGTTTCTTCGGATGGATTGGAATCGCTTCAATCTTCGCGTGGCTCGCGGCCCCGAATTTCCTGATCCTGCTGAACCAAGCAGTGAACGACGCGTTCGGCACCGTGCTCCCTGCCATACCCTTCTCGGCGCTCCTGGCCCTCCTTTTCCTACTGCGGTGGGGCGACCTGCGCGAAGTCCTGTCGAGGGAAGCGGGTCTGATGTCGGAGGCTCCCACGAGACTTCTGGGCCTCGGCATCGTAGCCTCTCTTCTTCTCCTTCGAGGGGTTGCGGGCGGGTCGGTGGAAGCGTCTGGGGTAGCCGTAATCCTCACCTTCTATGGAATGTCGCTTGCCCTCAACCCGTTGACCAGGAGGGTGATGCTCCCGTACGCGACGATATACTCGGTCGGGGTGACTGCCCCGGCCATCTTGCAGTGGGGCGTCGGGGAACCTCTAGCCCAGCTGTCCTCGGTTTTCTCAGCCGGAATAGTGTCCCTGAGCGGGATCCCCATCGTCTGGCATGGGACTGAGTTTGCAATCCTGTCCAGAGCGGGCGACATGGTGACCGGAACGATCACTCCTGGCTGCTCGAGCATCGTCTCCGTCACGACCTTCCTCGGACTGCTCGGGCTGATGCACCTCGACTTGAGGAAGGACATCTCCTCCACAGTCAAGGTCGCGGCTGCAGGGATTGCGGCGCTGACGGTCCTGAATGCCGTGAGAGTCGCCGTCCTCATCTGGGTCGGCTATGCGGGTGGCGCGGATGCGCTCTGGAGCGTCCACAACTGGGTCGGTTACGCGCTATTCCTTGGATTCTACGCGGCGACCCTCCTCGTCTATCCCAGGATGGGCGGACGCGCGGCTTACAGAACGCCTTCTTTGCGTCTGTCCTGAGCTTTCGCTGCGCCTCCGCCGGGATGACTTCCGGTGGTCGTTTGTGTGATCACCGCGCAGGATGTTCTACCCTTGTAGGAATATTGTGCCTTCAAGGTCCCTTAGGTCGGGGTCGCCAGTGACCACCCGCGCCCCAACTTCCTTGGCAGTGGCATAGACCAGACTGTCTGCCAGCGCCAGGCCATGCTTCCTCCGGACCTTGGCCGCTTCGAGGGCTATTCGCTTCTCGACGGGAATCAGGTGGCACCTCTTTTCCATTGTAGAGACCTTCCCCATCGCGGTACCCTCGCCATAATACTTCAGTATCCAGAAATAGACCTCTGACAGGTTTATGGTGGAAGCCACAGCCTCCTCCTCGCCCTCGATGTAGGCTGCCGCGGCTTTGGCGCGCGCGCCTCCCTTCCAGTACTCGACCCACGCCCAGCTATCTATCAAGACGGTCATGCTTGTCTCTATGGAATTCCTTGAGCTTGGGCAGCGAGCCCAGTTCGCTCCCTTCGAGTCGCTTCGCGTCCCTCACGAGGAGCCGAATCGCCTCAGCGTAGCTGCTGGCGCCCTTCTCCTTCTTGATCCTGTCGAGTAGGGTCTTGGTCTTGTCGTCCAGCTGGATGGACGTCCGTGAGGACATACATCTATTGATGTATGGTTCTATGGATATAAGCATTGCCTAGCGCAGCGGGGACGCGCGAAAGGAGCTGCGCGCAACTGATAGCTCCCTGCTGAAGACGACTTGACGTCCCAGGCCGGCCTTGCGGAACACGGGGTCCATTGGGTCTCCGCCGAGACAATTTCATCCCTGATGTCTATGTTTTCTTGGACGGCTACTTGCTTGCCTGCTTGATTCCTATCTCGACGAGTTGGAAGTTGATTTGGTAGCGCTTTCCGTGGACTTCGAGCTTGGCGGACGCGTAGTAGCCGCGAGAGCCGGTTGAGAAGACCTTCTCGCTGAGACCGATCTCGCCCAGCCTCTCCGAACCATCGTATATTTCAGCGCGCATCGTTCGGAGAATCGAGGTCGTCGTATTTAAGATGGGAGAAGGCAACCTCCCAAAGACTCCGGCTTTCGAGATGACAAGGCGCTTCGAATACTTGAATGATGCTAAGGCCCGACCTGGCGTGTATGGTGTTCATTGCGCCTCCGCCAAGGGATTCATCAAGCGCGACGCCGTGGGATATGGGTTTGAATTATTATGTGAACCGCAAAAAGCGCGAGGGGCCTTGTGCGATTTATCCCTCGCGGTCGGGACGAGACGAGCGCTCCACCTCCCGAAACCGCCAGAACTTGCTTCTTCGGACTCGGATTGCCATCACGGG
>JAJTZC010000008.1:0-48477 GCA_032906705.1 Nitrososphaerales archaeon | reverse complement strand
TGACGCCGACTAGGATTGCCACTCCCGTTACAGTTAGCTTCGTCTTCAAACTAAGATCTCAGGCTGGAGCTTCTGCGTTGCAACCGTGAATTAAAATGCCTTGCCCGGATGCAGAGGGCTGGATTTCCTTCAGGGACCTTACTTCTTCGGTTCTTTGCTGGTGCCCGCTGGTTGAGCTGTCTTTGGCTCCCCGGACATGTCCGGGATGTCAGTTATCGGCTCGGGAGGCGGCGTCGTGGCCATAGTGTATCCGATCCACGCGAGTATCCCCAGCAAGAGAGCAACGGCAAGGAAGGCGGTGATCCTGAGGGTCCATTCCCAGGCCCAAGGAAGGGCGAGAAGGGCACCGTAGACGACTATGCCGAGGATGCTTACGCCAAGAATAGTCCCGCCGATGGCTCTGTCGTTTGCCAAGTCTGCCTTCTCGAACCGTCTTTGGGCGTGAATATAACGCTTCCCCCGCTCGCGGTGTCAATCCAAGATGAATCTGGCGACTTCGGGCTTCCCACGAGTCGTGACATAGACCCCGGGAAACCCCTTTTGTTGTATTGCAGCTGCGACGCGCCTCGCCTCCAGCAGAAGAGCGCTCTCCCCACCGACCGCAATCGAATCGAGCCGTTGGGGCAGCTCCCAGCCGAACTTTTCTCTGCAGGCCTCGATGTCCTGCAGGTCACGGAAGGGGAAGACGTTCAAAAAGACACGGCCAGCCAGGCCCGTCCTACTCAGCAGCTTCGCGTGCTTCGGCAGCGCCGAGACTGAGTCGGTCGTCGGCGGCTGGGCCAGGAGGATGTCGGCTCCACTCGAGAGCCTTTCCTTGGCCAGCCTCAGGCCCTTCTCAGTTCCCAGTGAAGTCAAGTCGACCGGTGCAAGTATGCGACACTTGACACCCGCCCGATTCGCGAGAGAGCGAGCAGTTGCAACCAGTTCCGACAGCGAAGAGAAGTTGTAGACGTTCTTCGCGCCGTCGCCTTCAGCGTATCTGTCTCCCCAGACGACCATGACCCCGTTGAGCCCGAGCGAGTATGCGGTCAGCAGGGACGAGACCACGCTCGGTCTGTTGGAATCGCGCGCGGTGATCACGGGAATCGCGTCCATGCCGGTCTCTTCCTTCAGGACCGAGGCTGAGACGACGGCAGACAGCTTCATCCTGCCCGGGTCCTTTGTGTCCGCGACGAGCACTGCATCGGTGAGGTCCTCGATCCGTCTCACTCTTTCCACGAAGTCCCGCATCTTCTGACGTAGCCCGAGGACTGGCTCTTTCGCCTCGCTCAGCGAAAAGACAGGTGGGAATACCTCCACCACCGAGGTGAAGGAGTTCTGGGACCGCTTGGCCATGTTACCCGGCCAGCTTCTGCCTGTACGCAATGGAAGGCGGCTTGAGCGACGCTTCTGCCCGCCCGAGCTCGAGTATCAGTTGTGCGAGACGCCGCCTGCCAATGCCGAGCGAGTCCGCGTCGTCGTTGATCGCCTGCAAGAGTCTCTCCGCGTACTTCGACTTGAACCTCCGCACCACCTTGTGTTTGCTTGTGTGGAAGGTCACGAGTATCTCTCCTGTCTCCCTCTTCACATTCACTAGGAAGTAGCCGCTCGAGTCATTCTTGTCGCGCCTCTGCCTGCCTCCTTTTGCTTCGGCGGCCTCACCTGAATAGGTGTCGTCCCTCGCGATACTCAGGTTCGCGTTCTTCTCGAAGGCAGTCTCTCTGTGGAGGCTCCTCTGCCCGCAGTGCGGATGGACCCACCCGATCCTAGACTCGCCGAGGCTTTTCCTTCCGCGCGCGATGAGTGAAGAGATCTCCTCGACAGTCTCAACGCGGGGGCTCTGTGCGTCGGTCACGCCAAGCCCAATCGCCTGATCGAAGTTTCTCCGCGCGGCTTCTTCGAGCAGCTTCGGATAGTGGAAGAAGTCGAGCTCGAGAGCGTCCACCTTCAGCGACGTCAGGTACCTGAACAACCTGGTCGTGTCCCCGCAGACGTGCATCGCGATTGGGAGCTTGGCTGAGGAGGCGATCTCTTCGTACAGGCCGCTAACGTAGTGAGGGGTGGAGGATTCGGCGGCGATGATTGGCGAATCCAGCTGTATCATCGCGACTGCGCCGTCCCTCTGAAGGTCTTCAATCTCGGGAATCACGATTTTCCGGTTGATGTCTCTGGCCAGATCCCTGGTGTCGCGGTATGAAC
The DNA here is from genome assembly GCA_032906705.1 of Nitrososphaerales archaeon. Taxonomy (GTDB): domain Archaea; phylum Thermoproteota; class Nitrososphaeria; order Nitrososphaerales; family Gagatemarchaeaceae; genus DASPPF01. The sequence goes on along the minus strand of JAJTZC010000008.1, from coordinate 46,299 downwards.
CCGTGGAGATCTTCGCGAACCTCGCCAGAGTGTACGCATCCGTGATTGGCTCTTTCAGTGATAGGTGACGTGGGAGTACAGTCTTGGCGAACCTGACGTCGGCCAGCCTGATGCTCGAGGCGCGGGCCAGTTTGCCCGAGACGACCGCTTCAGGGCCGTTCCAATTCACGCCCTTTACGAACTTTGGGTCCAGGAATATCGAATAGAGGTCGCCCCTGGTTTGCCCGGTGGAGAGCATCTCCACCCCTGCCGCCGCAAAGTCCCTGACCGTCTCTTCGATGCTCCAGAGGAATGGGTCGACCAGCTCCCCTCCCAGACCCCTCTCGACCATCTTCTGGTAGTATTCTATATCCTCGTGAGAAGGGAAGACGGGGTAGCTCCCTATCGTAGTGATCCCAGGCGTCACTCTTTGATGACCTTCCTGGCTGCCTCGGCCCCCTTGACGACGAGACCCAGCATTTGATACGCAACGTCAGGGCTGCGCGTTCTTAGCCCGCAGTCCGGTGTCGCGAAGATCTTCTCAGGGCCAACTCCGGCCGCCTTCGCCGAATACAGTATCCGATCCCTGACTGTCCCCACGGGGGGTAGCTTGTCCGTGTGGACGTGCACCACGCCTACGCCCAGCTCCCCGTTGTATCCGTATTCTTTGAAGAGGGCAAGGTCTGCGTAGCCCGGTCGGGTCTCAGCTGTGGTTCCCCGCCCGAAGGAGTCTCGGTTGGCATACTCGAACGAGAACCTGCTGCAATTCTTCATCTCGAGGATGTAGGGAAAGAGCAGTGCATAGCCCTTGTGCGGGGGGAAGCAGCTGTGAACGCTGAACGCAGCATTGACGCCTCTGGTCGTCTCGTTGAACGATTCCGCAACCAGCTTCGCGTCCTCAACGGTCTGGTATTGGGTCGCCGCCGGGATGTCGATTTGAACATGCTTGGCCCCCCCTCTGACAAGGCCCTCTACCACCCGCCTGATCACCTTCGCGAGGTCGAGGGTCAACTCCCTCCGTGCGCTGAAATTGCGCGTTGAAGGAGGCAACTTTTCTCCCGCCCACTTGCGGGAGTAGTGGTAGTGGTCGGACCACGCCATGATCGTTATCGCATCGGTGACTGGCACCTTGACCTCCCGCTTGGTGTGGGCCTTCACGAACAGGAACTCTTCGAGGTGGTAGTTGGAGCGGAACGTGGGCCTCTTGCGGATTGAGGCCTCCCTCCAGTACTTGTTGTCAAAGGCGCGCACCCTTCCCAAGAATTCGAAACCGCCAATGTTCGAGACGGGCGTCTCGTACATCTCCGTCCTTGCCTGCTCGCCACTCCAGATGATGTCCAGCCCGCCCTCTGAGCCTCTCTCACCCCCGGCAGTCTCCTGCATCCTGATTGAGTAGAGGATTGAGTAGTCGATGATTCTGCCCTTTTCCTTGGCGGTGAAACCCGAGCGCTTCCTCAGAAGCTTCACCAGCGCAGGGCTCTCTCTGACTCCGAGCGCCCTCCCCCAGCTTTTCGCCGTGGCGAGGTCTGCGTCGCTCAGCGCGATCGAACGGAATGGCTTCACCCTCCAAGAGAACTTTGGCAGACTTCCTATCTCCTGCGTCGGGAACAATTCCTGCGTTGTCAAGAAAGCACCCTCCTCGCCTTCGCCAGACTCCTCAGCTTTGCGTCCGCGACGAACCTCGGCACATATCGGAGGTCGCTCGACGGGGCGAGCGTGAGCCTTGTTGTCTTGCCTGGCAATCCGTCCAGTTTTGCTACGAGTTGTGAGGGTGGCTCCACGAAACTGCTCCTTGCGTCTGCCACTCCTGCGATGATTCCCTTGCTCGTCTGGGGAATCTGGGAAGGGTCGGTTTCGGTAAGGTCAAAGCCGATATCGTCGGTCGGGACCGAATCGAGAAGGAACGAAATGTAGGGGCTGGCGTCCCCGAAGAAGGTGTGGTAGCCGGTCCGGAAGCTCGTTCCTTTGAGTGCTCTCCTCAGACCCTCGGCCACCTGCGAGAGCTCGTCGGCCCTCCACTTCTCGCCTCTGAACTTTGCCGCTAGGCTGGGCGCAGAAAACTGCGCATACTTTACTCCGACCTTTTGCAGCTCCTGAAGGAGTGGTGCGAGCAGGTTCTCGCAGTATGCGAAGATCAGTTCCTCCCTGCTTCGATAGTATTTGTCGTCACTGCACTCGACGAAGGTCAGCGGGTCGACGAGGGCAACCCTTGAGGGGGAATCACCCAACAAATCCGACTCCACGGATGCTGCTATCAGATGACTCTCGACCGAGATTTGACCCTCGATGATTGGCACATAGTAGAACGTGTTCGTGTTGAACCACCTTACCAGCGGTCCCTTCTTCACCCCCTTCGCCAAAGTCGTTATGGGGGTTAGGAGGTCCTGCCACTTCGTGGTGAGTTGGCCGTCTGAGACGTAATCGAAGGAGAGGGCGCGTTGAAGCTCAACCAGTTCGCTTACGTCGCCGTGAAACTGACTCCTGAGCGCCGCTGAATCAATCCTCTCCCTTTCCCAGTCCTGGGTCGCCTGTATTGTCTTTTCGGACCTTGGGTGTATGCCTACGAGAGAGAGAAGGATTTCGGTCGAGACCAATCACCGCGATGACTTCTCGAGTCCGCCCCTTCCGAGTTCTAATAAGCATGACTACTAGAATATTCGATTTGCGGCACCCACGGCGGGCCTCGATGCTCGTTCATCCTCAACACAAGACCCTGGACCCGTGAGAGGCACCACGAACCCGGGACAGGGAGGCGCTACTTCTTCCTAGCCTTGACGACCTGGAGTAGCGCGACCTGCGGCATGGGGGTCTCCTCAGCAGCCTCCACAGATAGATCCTCTAGCTCCTCGTCAAAACAGTCGCACATGAACCGGAAGGGGGTGCGGTTGTTTGATAAGCTTTTCCGAAGCGGAGAGGAGTCTTGGGAACGCTATGCCTTCGCGGCGACCTTCTTCTCTGCCTGGCCCTTTTGCGTGATCTCTTTGACGATGCCGGCTGCGACGGTTGAACCCATGTCCCTTAGCGCGAACCTTCCGAGCTCAGGAAAGTCCTTGAATGTCTCTAGCACGATCGGTCTGAGCGGCTGGATTCTCACAATCGCTGAATCGCCCGTCTTGATCGTTTTCGGCTTGTCCTCCGTGGCCTGACCTGTCCTCGGGTCTATCTTTGCGATGATCTCGGTGATTGTCGCAGCGACCTGGGCTGTGTGGGCGTGTAGCACAGGGGTGTACCCCGGTGCGATGGCGGTCGGGTGGAAGACAACTATGATCTGTGCCTGGAACTCCTTTGCTATGGTCGCGGGCGCGTTCGCCGGCCCCAACACTGAACCCCTCCTAAAGTCCGTCTTGGCCACCCCTCTGAGGTTGAAGCCGATGTTGTCGCCCGCCATTGCTTCCTGCATCGCTGTATGGTGTGTCTCGATTGACTTCACTTCAGCGGTTAGCCCCTCGGGCATGATCGAAACCGTCTCGCCGACCCTCATCTTGCCAGTCTCGACTCTCCCGACCGGGACTGTACCCACACCTGTGATAGTGTAGACATCCTGGACCGGTATCCTCAGCGGCTTGTCGATCGGCTTGGGCGGCTCTGTGAACTGGTCCAGAGCCTCCAAGAGCGTGGGACCCTTGTACCAGGGCATGTTTGTGGACTTTTTGACCTCGTTCTCGCCGGTCCATCCGGAGATAGGTATGACGTGGATCTTCTTGATGTCGAACCCGACGTTCTTCAGGAGGTTCTCGACGTCCTGCTTTGCTTCGTTGAATCTCTGTTCAGAGTACTTCACCGTCTGGTCGTCCATCTTGTTGATGCATGCGACTATCTGTTTCACGCCGAGGGTGAAGAGCAAGAACGCGTGCTCCCTGGCCTGTCCTCCGGGCGCCAGAGCGACGTCCTCCTCTCCCTTCTTGGCGGAAACGACAAGCACAGCTCCGTCAGCCTCGGATGCACCAGTGATCATGTTCTTGATGAAGTCCCGGTGACCCGGAGCGTCAATCAGAGTGTAGAAGTACTTCGGAGTCTCAAACTTCTGGAACGCGAGGTCAATCGTGACCCCTCTCTCTCGTTCGTCCTTTAGCTGGTCGAGGACCCAGGCGTATTTGAACGAGTCGCCTGCACCCGTCTTCTCCGACTCTTTTGCGAACTCCTCTATCATCCTCTGGTCGACGACTCCCAGGTCGTAAAGGAAATGTCCCATCGACGTGCTCTTGCCGTGGTCTACGTGACCAGTCACTATGAGGTTCAGGTGAGGCTTATTCGCCATAGCAATACCTCGTTACATTGTACGACTTTTTCTCACGTTATTTAAGCATAATGGCAACTATTATCGAAAACGCGTATCCAAAACAGGGGAGGTCATCTGCGAAGGCGACGGGCCCGGCGCCCGTGAACACTTCAGCTAGATGACATGTAGCTCCAGAGGATGACCCCGACTAGCATCATCAGAGATCCCGCGAAGCCCGTTATGAGTGCCCCGGCCAAGTCGGCGCTGAAGCCGAGTGTCATGATCCAGGTGATCACAGGAGCCCTCACGAGCCAAGCGAAGAACCCGAGTGCATATCCCAGGAGCCAGAATCCGAAGAGGACCGCCTTTCTTCCCATGCCTTTACGGAGCAAACCCCGCTTCCAACCAGTAAATTGGGGCAGGATAGGAATCCTTTACACGCGAGTTCATTTGTTTAGACGAGGAAACCGAATGCCAAGAAGAGGTATGCCGTCAAGACGCTGCTTGCCATTCCGAGAACCAGGAACAGGGCACCCTCGAGCGCTGCCTTGGTCTCGTCCCGCTCCTTGGCGTCGCTGATACAGCCACGCAAGAGACTCCCAAATGTCGCCATCGGGTCGAAATCCATGCTGTCGCGAAATCACAGATGTCTCCCATCCTAGTTAATCATTGTGGAGAACTCGTCTAGGGAGCTCGCTCCATGGTGGGTCAATTGTGGCTGACCCAAGCAAGGGTTATTATAGCGAGTTCGCGTCTTTGATTCGGCAAGGGTCGACCTTGCCAGACAGCTTCGTGTCAAAACTGAATGACGCGACCCACGCGTTCACCTTCAGAGATTTCATCCTCCTTCCGGGAAGGAGTGAGGCTGAACCTAACGAAATTGACCTCTCCAGCAAGCTGACGAGAAACATACGGATCAAGCTACCAATTGTTTCCTCCCCGATGGACACAGTCACTGAATGGAGACTAGCACTCGAGATGGCGAGGCTGGGCGGCGTAGGGGTGATTCACAGAAACATGTCCTTGGACGACCAGGCGTCCCAAGTCAAGAGGGTGAAGGAGTCCAAGGTCGAGGCAACGAGCACCGACGCCAAGGGCAGGCCACTCGTGGGGGCATCGGTCTCGCCCATGGACCGCGAAAGATGCATCGCGCTGGACAGGGTGGCCGACTTTCTCGTGTCCGACGTCGCGCATTTCCATAATTCCAAGATAATCCGAGCCGCGAAGGCAGTCCTCCCAGACATCAGCAAAGACTTCGTCGCAGGGAGTGTCGGGACGCGTCGGGCGGTTGACGAAATCCTGGAGGAACTTCCCAGGGTGGACGGCTTCAGGGCCGGCATCGGGTCAGGTTCAATCTGCATAACATCCGAGGTGACTCGAGTGGGAGCCCCCACGCTCTTCGCGGTTGCCGAGGTCGCTTCGGCGGTCGCGGCAAAGAGCACCGAGATCCCAGTCATAGCGGACGGTGGGATACGCGGGCCCGGAGACGGAGCGCTGGCTCTCGGCTCAGGCGCTTCAACAGTGATGCTGGGTTCTCTCCTTGCTGGGACAGACGAGTCCCCCGGCAAGCCTTTGTCAATAAAGGGGGAGAAGGTGAAGGTCCACAGAGGGATGGCGAGCGCCGCTGCTCGCAAGATGAGGTTCGCACTGGACAGGTACAGCGTGCCTGCCAAGGGGCTAGACGAGGGTGTCGAAGCGTACGTGCCGTATTCGGGGAGCGCTGAGAAGGCGGTGGCCAGGATGGAGAACGGGCTAAGGGCCGCGCTCGGGTATGCAGGTGCAAGAAGCATCGAGGACCTGTGGAGCGTCGCATCCTTCGGTTTGGTCTCCGCCTCGGGGGCGGCTGAGCTTGGGACCCATTCTGTGAAGGCAAAGGAAACGGCCAGATGAGCGGGGAGCCGTTCAGGGGAGGCATCGGAGTCCTCGACTTCGGCGGCCAGTACTCGCACCTCATCTGCAGAAGGGTGAGGGGTCTCGGAGTCTATGCGGGCCTCTTCCCCTACGACACGCCCGTGGGTGAGCTCTTGAAGGAGGGCGTCGCTGGCGTCGTCCTCTCCGGCGGACCTGCAAGCGTCTACGACTCCGGAGCACCGCATCCCGACCCGGCGCTCTTCGAGGCAAAGCTGCCCCTGCTGGGCATCTGCTATGGCTACCAGCTGATGGTCCAGGCGCACGGAGGCGAGGTCGAGAGGACCGACAGGAGGGAGTACGGTAGGGCCGTAGTCAGGATCCTCGCTGAGAAGGGAATCTTCGAGGGAATCGGCAGGGACACAATCACGTGCTGGATGAGCCACAGCGACTCTGCGACAAGGTTGCCCCCTTCTCTTTCCGCAATCGCGTCCAGCGGGGCCTCCGCGTATGCGGCCGTGAGCTCTGGAGACGGGAAGCACTTCGGGGTGCAGTTCCATCCAGAGGTTTCGCATACAGAGAGCGGGGACCTGGTCCTCTCAAACTTCGTTCTGAAAGTGTGCCGAGCGGAGCGGAACTGGAGCATGGAGGGTTTCGTACAGGATTCCGTGAGTCAGCTCTCCAGGCTCCGAGGGAACGTACTGTGTGCGGTCTCTGGCGGGGTCGATTCATCAGTGACTGCCGCCCTTCTCCAGCGAGCAGTTGGGGAGAGGCTGAGCTGCCTGTTCATCGACACGGGTCTCTTGAGGGCCGGGGAAGCAGAGACGGTCAGACGGTTCATCGGTCGTCAATTGGGAGCTCGTGTCTCGTTCGTGGACGCTTCGAAGAGATTCCTGGGTTCTCTCAGAGGCGTGACGGATTCTGAGGAGAAGAGGAGGGTCGTGGGCCGAGTCTTTGCCGAGGTCTTCGAGGAGTTCGCAGACAAGGAGGGCCCGTTCGCGCACCTCGCGCAGGGGACGCTGTACCCAGACGTGATCGAGAGCGGCAGGTCGGGCGCGCCGGCCTCCAAGATCAAGACACACCACAATGTTGGGGGCCTTCCCTCGGAGTTCGCGATGCACGTTGTGGAGCCGCTCAAGGAGCTCTACAAGGACGAGGTCAGGGTACTCGGGACGCTTCTCGGCCTTCCCCGCGATGTCGTGCAGCGTCATCCTTTCCCAGGTCCCGGCCTGGCGGTCAGAGTGCTGGGGGAGGTCACCCCCGAGAAACTCAGGATGTGCCGCGAGGCGAACAGAATCGTCGAAGACGTCCTGATCACCGAGGGAACGTACCCGAAGGTGTGGCAGGCCTTCGCCTATGTTGGGGACGACATGGTGACCGGAGTCCTCGGCGACGAGAGGAGGCTCGGCCATCAGGTCACAGTGAAGGTGGTTGAGTCTCAGGACGCGATGACTGCAGACTGGTACAGAATAAAGCATGAGACGCTCGAGCTGATATCGACCAGAATCACCGGCGAGGTCGAGGGAGTCGTGGCTGTCGCCTACGCTGTCTCCTCAAAGCCCCCAGCAACGATTGAGCCCCAGTAGTTGCGCGGGAAAAGGTTTGAAAGGAGAACGGGGAAGGCGACCCATTATGCAGGCCACCGAGAAGAGGGTGGAGGTCGGAGAGTACACGGTGAACTGTGCAACTGCGGGGCGAGGGCCGAGCCTCGTCCTCCTCCACGGGAGCGACCACAGGGAGGACTGGAGGGTCTGGGAGCCTCTCCTGGCCTTGGGGGACGCCTACAGTCTCGTAATCCCGGACCTGGTGGGATATGGCAGGTCGTCGATTCCGGTCGAGACGCCGGACTACAGGGTCCAGGCCGACACCGTCAAGGACCTGCTTGAGCGCCTGTCGGTGGTGAAGACGAGTCTGATGGGGACCAGCTGGGGAGGCCAGGTGGCCCTCGAGTTTGCGCTGAAGTGGCCCGAAGCTGTGGAGGCGCTTGTCCTCGTGTCGAGCTCGTACGACAAGGAGCAATTGGGGAGGCTCGAGAAGCTGCGGAAGCCGACCTTGATAATATACGCGGAGGATGACATGATGACACAGTTGAAGGCTGGCTATCTTCTGAGGGACGCGATTGGGACATCCAGGCTGGAGGTTCTAGAGCCCGTCGCCCGCGACCCCGCCCGAGACTTCCTCATCTCGCACAAGCTCGAGCGGTTCAGGGCCCCTCAGGTGATGCAACTAGTGAGGCTGTTCCTCGCAAAGCCCGCAGCCATGATAGCAGAGCCCCCAGAGATGGAGAACGACCTTCGTGGAATGGCCCTCAAGAAGGAGAAGAAGGAAGAGGGCGAACGGCCTACCTAGAGGCCATCGCGACGCGTTCCTGCTCGTTCTTCTTTCTCACCGAGTAGCTGTTCGAGTCGCCCGCGGCCGCCTGGATTATCTCGTCCGAGAGAACCTCCTCTACGCTCCTCGCGGAGGAGAAGGCTGCCTCCCTCACGCCCTCGGATATGAAGCGGAGCGCGAGGTCGACCCTCCTCACCGGTGAGATGTCGACCGACATGTGGTAGACGACACCGCCGTAGCTCAGCCTCGTGGTGTCCTCGTTTGGCGCGGCTCTCTCTAACGCCCTCACCAGAGTCTGAGCCGGGTTCTCGCCGGTCTTGAGATGTATGATATCGAAGGCGGTCTTCACGATGGTCAACGCCCTCTGCTTCTTGCCGCCCATCCGCCCCGTGTTCTTGGCGTACTTCTTGCCGTAGTGCATCATGTGTATCGCGAGCCGCTCGACTATGTTCACGCGTGCCTTTGCGAACTTCTTGTGCTCGTGCCTACCCCCGGAATGGGGCACGAGCATCGGCTTCAGGCTGATTACGCTCTGGAGACCGACGTCCTGGACCTTCACATCCGTGAGGTCCCACTTGTTCCAAAGAAGCAGATTGGGGTACTCGAGAGCCTGTTTGCTCATTCCTATCTCCTCGGCTTCTCCTTCCGTCCGTATACCAGCTCATTGAGTGAGACGCCGTTCACCTTGAAGACAGTCCAGCGGACCCCCGGGATGTCACCCATTGCCCTCTTCATCGACCCTCCAATCCCCTGCAGCATGACTTCATCGTGTTCGTCCACGAAGTTCAACGCCCCGTCTCCGGGAAGGAACGCAGTCACCTGCTTCCCGTTCTTCACGATCTGGACTCTGCAGCACTTCCTGATCGCGGAGTTGGGCTGCTTGGACTCGATACCCACCTTCTCCAGCACTATCCCCCTGGCCTGCGGCGACCCCTCGAGCGGGTCCGCCTTGTAGTCGAGGCCCAGCTTACTACGCTTGTACCATTTGTTGGACCAGCGGAGTCGCTGGCGCTTCTGCGAAATTTGTCGCGCTGCGAACTCGCCGCGTGGTGAGCCTGGCATACTTTTCATCGGCCCCTTCAGTTTCTATAAAAGGGTTGGTTCAGAGCGAGCTCACTATCTGCACGCTGTTAATCTCGAAGTAGCGCTTCGCGAGCAGCCTGACCTTCTCGGCGTTCCTTCCTCCCATACCGACCGCCGCTCCTTTCTTTTTCGGGTCGACAACTACGACTACCCCCTTTGTGCCGTCGAGCCTGTCGCTCACCCGGACCTCCTGGACGTACCTTGGACCTAGGGCGTTCTTGACCAGTTCCGAAACGTCGTCGAACCACTCCTCAACCACTTCTACGGGCCTCCTGACCGCCCTCTCGATTTTCTTGACTGAGGCGCCGTCTTTCCCTATCGCGAGCCCCATCTGCCCCTTGGCCACCACGAAGATCAGCCTGTTCTGTTTCTCGTCAACAACACAGTCCCTTGCCGTCGCGCCCGTCATCCCGTTAAACATCGACATGAGTGAGAGCTGTTCGGAACTCAGCTTAATCTCGGGCACCCGGGCTCACCGTAGCAGGAGCTTCAGGTCCGAGTCACCAAGTGAGCGGAGGGACAGCGCGGAGACTCTGAATGGCCTTCCAATCATCCTGGAGAGCTCCATCGAGGAGACTCCGAGTTCTACCACCGCGACGCCCTGCTTCTTTGCCTCGTCCCTGAGCTTCGCCCCGATGGAGGCCGGAATCGACTTCGTGCAGATGATTGCCTTTGTGCCCTTCATGCCCGCGAGTGCCTCTTTCGCGCCGACCACGTACTTACCGCCCTTCATCGCCTCCTTGAGAATCTTAGAGAGCTGGGCTTGTTCGACCATCGTTATCAGCTCATGTAGAGGTCGATCATGCCAGTGCCCACGGGTATGGGCAGGCCGACGATCACGTTTTCGGTGACGCCCTTCAGGTCCTCTACCTCGCCCTTCACTGCGGCCTCGGCTAGAGTCGGGACCGTAATCTCGAAGGCCGCCCTCGCCAGCACGCTGCTCTTCGAGCCGGCTATTCCGTGTCTGCCTATCTGTTGCACATAGCCCTTCGACGTCATCAGGTCTGCTACCAAGAAGATGTGCCTGATGTCGACCTCAAGCCCCTGCTCGTCGAGGGTGCTCATTACTTCCCTCACGAGCGTGGCCCTGGCTGCTTCGATGCCGAGCACCTGGGCGACCTCGTGGACGTTGTTCGTGTAGACCCTAGTCGGGTCGACGCCTTTGATGGCTATGACCTTTCCCAAGTTTGAGCCAGCAGTCTGGATGAACGACTCCTCCCCCTCCTTCACGACGGTCACCCGCGTTATTCCTGGTATCCCCTTTAGCTTCATGTTGAGCACCTTGTTGCGCAGCGTGAAGAGGGTCGAGAGGTCGGCGTTCTCCATGTTGACGTGTATCACCTTCCCTGTCTTGTCCTTCTGGACGTTCCTCTTGCCCGTCTCTACTACCTTCGCGACTTCATCTGCGTTCGTGTCCCGGTCTGCCATCATGTCCGGGCTGAGATGAAGCTTGATGCCCTCCGTGGGGTCGACTTCGCTGTAGCTAACCACGTTCCCAACCTTCGTGAAGAGGATCTCCTTTGCGACCTTGACTGCCTTTTCGCTTGACGCCCCGTACTCCTTGTCAAGGTAGATGTCCATGGAAGGTGTGGCTGGAATCTTCCTCGCGTCAACAAGCTCCATCAGCCTGGGCAGGCCTAGGGTGACGTCGCGCTCCCTGACGCCTGCGAAGTGGAACGTCCTGAGGGTCATCTGGGTCCCTGGCTCCCCGATGGACTGGGCGGCGACGATACCGGACGCCTCCCCCGGCTCCACTCGAGAGTAGTCGAGGGCCTCGTCGACCTTCTCCAGCGTCTCCTTCGCGCCCTCTTCGGTGAGGTGCGAGCTTGCAAGCTTTTCCGAGAGCTCCTTGAACAGCCTGTCGTTGAGCATCGGCTGATACTTCTTCATCAGCCTCTCGACCGTCTCCGACTCGAGCTTCGTCCTTGACTTGTTCTGTAGCTCCTCCGTCTCGATGAGTCTGTCCAAGTTGATGGGCCTGCCGTGGTCGCTCTTCGCGGGGTCGACCCCGTCCTCTCCGTACAGGAACTGGATGATGTGCCCGTGCGGGTCCCTCACTGACAGGTCGTATTCGACCTTCAGGTGCTCAAGGGCGTTGACCAGCCTCCTCTGCATGTATCCGCTCTGCTGGGTCCTGACTGCCGTGTCCACTAGGCCTTCCCTGCCGCCCATCGCGTGGAAGAAGAATTCAGTGGGCGAGAGGCCATCCCTGTAGTTGCTCCTGACGAAGCCCTTGGCCTCTGGGGACTGGTCGTTCCACGGGAAGTGGGAGAGCGCCCTCCCCTTCATGCCCTTCTCGATCCTCTTGCCTCTCACGGATTGCTGGCCGAGCGCCGCCGTCATCTGGCCGACGTTGAGGCTGGAGCCCCGTGCGCCTGTCCTGGCCATTATCATCCCCGAGTTCTCGGCCGGGAAGGCCCGGTCTGCTATCTTCCCTGCCCTGTCCCTCGCGCGCGCGAGTTCGTTGACGATGCTGGCCTCGAGGAAGTCCTCCGCCGAGAGACCCCTTGTGAGCGAAAGCTTGCCGGCCTTGTACTCCTTGATCAGTTCTGTGACCTTCGAGTATGCTTCGTCGAGCGTGTCGTTGATCCCCTTCTTTGCCTCTTCTGGGAGCTCGAGCTCGTTGAAACCGTACGTGAACCCGCGCCTCGTAAGGAACGTCTTGAGCACGCTGAGAATCGAGTTGAGGAAGTTCCTCGCCTCCTCGTTGCCGTAGTCCTTCGCGATCCTGTGGAGGAGGCTGTCGGGCTCCTCTGCCCCGATGACCGCCTTGTCGACGACTCCGGAAATGAGGCTGCCGTCCTTGACCACCACGTCGCCCGAGCTCCCGGACTTTGACGATTTTGCCCACTTCGAAGTGAGCACGTAGTTCATCCCCTTTGGGAGGAAGAGCGAGAAGAGCTGCTTTCCGGTATACGCACCTCGCGCTGCAGGCTCTGGGAGGTCGCCTTCATAGCCACCCACGAGCGCCAGGTTGGAGAACTCGCCAGGCGTGAGTGTCGTCTCGTCCCGTGTCAGCATGAACGCCCCGGTGATGAAGTCCCTGATCCCGCCTATGATTGGCCCGCCATACCTTGGGCTGATGATCTGGTCCTGGACCTTCATGAGCATCAGGGCCTCGGACCTGGACTCTTCGCTCTGCGGGACGTGCAGGTTCATCTCGTCGCCGTCGAAGTCGGCGTTGTAGGGCGGGCAGACCGAGGGGTGGAGCCTGAACGTCCTGTACGGGAGGACCCTCACGAAGTGGGCCATCACCGACATCCTGTGGAGCGAAGGCTGCCTGTTGAACAGGACGACGTCCCCGTCCATGAGGTGCCTCTCGACTATGTAGCCGGAGGCAAGGGAATCAGCAAGCGCCTTCCTGTCGCTCGCGAAGTCAAGCCTGATCTTGACTCCGTCTGGCCTGATCACGTAGTTCGCGCCGGGATGCTCGAACGGCCCCTTGACCACGAGTTGCTTGAGGTTTTCCATGTTCGATGGGGAGACCTTCTCCGGGATCGTGAGCTTCTTTGCGATCTCGAACGGCACGCCGACCTCTCCTATGTCGAGGTTAGGGTCTGGGCTGATGACCGTCCTACTGGAAAAGTCTACCCTTTTGCCCGAGAGCGAACCCCTGAACCGTCCCTCCTTTCCCTTCAGCCTCTGGCTGAGCGTCTTGAGCGGCCTGCCCGAGCGGTGGTGCGCCTGCGGGATCCCTGAGACTTCGTTGTCAAAGTAGGTCGTCACGTGGTAGTGGAGCAGGTCTACCAGATCCTGGACAATGAGGTGCGGCGTTCCTGACTCCTTGCTCTCCCTGACCCTCTGGTTGACCCTGAGTATGTCGACTACCTTGTGGGTAAGGTCGTCCTCAGAACGGATACCAGATTCCAGGGTGATCGAAGGCCTCACAGTCAGGGGCGGGACTGGCAGGACCTGAAGGACGAACCACTCGGGCCTGGCCGCCTTTGAGTTGAAGCCAAGGAGCTGCAGATCCTCGTTGCTCACCCTCTCGAGCCTCTCTCTTATCGCGACAGGGAGCAGACGAGTCGCGCCCCCCTCCTCGGTTATCTCGTGGAAGATGGTCGGCTTTGTGAACTCTATCTGAAACTGCTGCTTGCCGCAGTGAGGGCACAGCTTGACCTTCTTCGCCTTCGTGGTTATCTCCTTGGCCACGGACTCTACTATTGCCGGTGTGAAGTCGGTCTTCCCGGCCAGCCTCGCCCTGTATGCGTCCAGTTCCTGCTGGGGGAGCAGTATCCTGCCGCACGTCCTGCATGTCGTCTGAATCAGCTTGTTGATCTCATCGACGAAAGCGATGTGCAGGACTGGCTCTGCGAGCTCGATGTGGCCGAAGTGGCCAGGGCAACGGCCTGCGGTGCTTCCGCACGTGCCGCACTTCTGACCCGGCTCCAGGGTCCCCAGCCTGCTGTCCATCAGGCCACCCTGCACGGGCATCCCGTCCTCGTCGTAGGTCTCCGGCTGGGTGATCTCCGCGACCGAGTACCTCCTCACTTCGTTGGGCGAGAAGACAGCGAAGTCGATCCCGCCTATCGTCTTGAGAGCCTGTTCCATTGACACTTCTCTACACCTTGTCCTTCAGCATCAGCCTGGGCGCGATGTTGAGGCTCATCATCTCCTGGAGAAGCAGCTTGAACGCGTAGGCGACGACGACTGTTGAAATCTTCGCCTGGTCCCCGTCGATCTTGCAAGTGTACTTCCTCTGCTTCGCGTCGTAGTAGGCGATCAGGCCGCATTTCTCGCAGACGTAGATCTCGGTCTTGTCGGCCTCGTCTAGGAGCCTGTCCTTCAGCACCATCGAGGCGCCGTAGGCTATCAGGCAGTCCCTCTCCATTTCCCCGAACCGAAGTCCTCCTCCCCGAGCGCGGCCCTCCGTGGGCTGCTTGGTGAGCATCTGGACCTGGCCCCTCGCCCTCGCGTGTATCTTGTCGGCCACCATGTGGTGCAGCTTCTGGTAGTAGACCACACCTAGGAAGATGTCCGCAGCGAACCTCTTACCTGTCTTCCCGTCGTACATCACCTCCCTCCCGGTGGGTTCGAAGCCCCTCCCCTTCAGAATCTTCTCTAGCTCCTCGATGCTCTCCCCGGCAAATGCTGACCCGTCGACAGGAGAGCCTCTCAGTGCCCCTGCCTTGCCCGCGATGGACTCGATGAACTGGCCGACGGTCATCCTCGACGGGAAGGCATGCGGGTTGATGATGACGTCGGGGACGATGCCCTCCGCGGAGTACGGCATGTCCTCCTGCGGAACCACGAGGCCTATGACCCCCTTCTGCCCGTGCCTGGATGCGAACTTGTCGCCGATCTCCGGTACGCGCATGTCGCGCACCCTGACCTTGAACATCCTGCCTCCCTCGACGTTCTCGGTCATGAAGATGGAGTCGACCACTCCAGACTCGGAAGGCCTCACGGCGACCGACGTGTCCCTTCTGTATGGTCCCTTGATCTCGAATTCCTTGTACTCCTCCATGAAGCGAGGTGGGCTCGTCCTGCCTATCACCACGTCCCCGCCAGTGACCTGGGCCTCATGCGAGACGATGCCGTCGCCCTCGAGGAGCCTGTAGAACTTCTCACCCCTGTAGCCCCGGATGTTGGACTCGGCCGCCGGGACCTCGAATGTGTCCCTCATCCCGCCGAGATACTGCTTGGCTTCTCCTTCGTAGAGCCTGTAGAAGAACGAACGCGCGAGCCCCCTCTCGATGCTCGACTTGTTCATGATTATTGCGTCCTCGATGTTGTAGCCCTCGAATGAGAGCACGGCTACGGTGCAGTTCTGCCCGATCGGGCGCTCATCGATCTTGAGCAGGTCCAGGGTCCTGGTCCTGACGACCGGTGCCTGCGGGCTGACAAGCAGGTGCTGCCTCACATGGGGTGAGATCGGATATGTCGGCGAGGAGAAGCCGAGGCTCTGCTTGGCCATGGCTGACTCGTATGTGTTCCTGGGTGACTGGTTGTGCTCCGGATAGGGTATGATTGAAGCTGCTATCCCGAACATCGCAGCCGCGAAGAGCTCGATGTGAGTGTTCTTGGTCGTCGCGGCCTCGGCGTCCATCGCGACGAGGCAGTTCTCCTCCTCGTTGGCGTCTATCAGCTCCACGACCCCCTGCTCAACCAGGTCCCTCCACGAGAGCTGGCCCGACGAAACCTTCTCAATCAGCTCTGGAGTGAGTAGAGACCTTCCATTCTCGAGGACTATCAGCGGCCTGAGGACCCTTCCAGAGCTGAGGCTGATGTAGAGCCTCGGGTAGGCCTTGGCGTTAATCGGATCAACGAATAGGATGCTGGCGCCCGGATTGACCTGGCCCTCGCGCCTGAGCTTCCTGAATGCCTTTGCGAGCCTCTCGCCGTCGTCGACATAGCCCAAGAACCTGCCGTCCATGAATATCCTGCACCCGTTGGTCTGAAGCTTCTGCTCTGCATCCCTGATCTGCTTCGCGCCCAGCTCCCAGAGCTTCTCCTCAACCTCTGTTGATGGTACACCCACGGAGATGATGGCCGAGAGGGCGAGGTTCTTGACTAGACCGCAGTTGACTCCTTCCGGGGTCTCCGAGGGGCAGATCCTTCCGAAGTGGGTGGCGTGGAGGTCCCTTGCCTCGAAGTTGGGCTGGCTCCTAGACAGCGGCGACTGGACGCGTCTTAGGTGGCTCAGCGTGCTCAGGTAGTTCGTCCTGTCGAGGAGCTGGGTGACGCCCACCTTTCCCCTCCCCCAGTTGCCCGTCGCTATCGCGTTGTTCAGCTTGTCTGTGATTATTCCTGTCCTTATGGCCGCGCCCACTACGTTGCCGCCCCTCTTCTGCCCCGTCCTCTCGAGCTGGTACTTCATGTCCCTGACCAGGTTCCTGAAGGCGGTCCTGAAGAGGTCGGCGAGCATCTGCCCTGCGAACTTGATCACCTTGTTGCCGTAGTGGTCCTTGTCGTCCGCCCCAATCCAGCCGAGCCTCAGCTCCAGGAGCTTGCAGACCGCCTCGCCCATGAACATGGCCTTGTCGAAACGCCTGTCGGGGGTCTTGCCCAGGTGCGGAAGGAGGCCCCAGTCGAGCATCGACTGCGCCCGCTTGACCCTGAACTCCTCGAGCATTCCGTGAGCCACCCTGTTGCCGATGTACACAAGCGAGTCCTTGTCCGTGGGGGCCTCGCTCGCCTTGTCGAAAGATACCTCGAGGAGGTCTTGGATCTCCGGCTTCGGCGAAATGGAGTCGGCGATGTCTTTGTCAGACTTTATTCCCAGCGCCCTCATCACGATCACGAATGGCAGGTCCACTGGGCAGCTCGGCACCTTCACGTTGATTGAGCCGTCCTGTTTCAGAGTAAGCTCGAGCTTCGAACGGTACCCGACTACCGATGAGTAGACTCTGGACTTGTATGTGCTGACTCCGGAAACCTTCTCCGAGTCGACGAGAATCTTGTTGGGCGAGAGGTCCTCGAGGCCGACGATCACCCTCTCGGCACCGTTGATGATGAAGTAGCCGCCCGGGTCGTTAGGGTCCTCCCCGACGTCGATGAGCTGCTCCTTCGTCTTGTTGGAGAGCTGGCATAGTTCCGACTTCACCATGACGGGGAGGTCGCCGATGTGTTGCCTCGCAGTGTCGCGCGGGAGGCCTTCCTCTTCAATCGTCATCTCGAGAAGGATTGGCGCTGAGTAGGTCAGGTTCCTGAGCCTCGCCTCCATCGGAAGTATGCTGCTCACGGAGCCGTCGATCTCGACTACCCTAGGCGTTCCGAGCGTGATCCTGCCGAACTTGATCTTGTATGGGGTGCTTACCGTCTCGACTTCGATCTCTCCAATCTCGTCGATGATGTTCTGAAGCCCCTTTGAGAAGAACTCGTTGTAGCTATTGAGGTGCTGCCTCGCGACTCCCTCCCTCTCGAGAAGGTCGCGAAGGATGATCCATGAGTTCGACTTCAGCATCTGCTTGCTCAACTCTGCCCCTCCACTACGTACCTGTAGTAGATGCTGGACCCCGAGGTCTCGCTCTGGCGGAGTACCCTCACGAAGTCTCCCGGCTTGGCCCCGACTTCTTTGGCGACTGGGTCGGTAGCGAGCATGAATGGGAACTGGCTGGGCGTCCCGTTGTGCTTTGCGACGACCTGTTGGGCTTCCTCTTTCGTCAGGAGCTCATGCTTCGGTATCAGGAAATGGGTGCTGATCTGGAAGGGCGGGACCTCCTCCTCCTTGACCTTCTTCCGCCTCACTGTTTTCTTGGGTGTGGTAGATTTCCTCGGTGCTATCTCGGAGCACCCCCATTCATAACTAACCCTAGGTTACGTAAACTGCACATCACGCAGGGCCCAAATGAGCTCGTCTCATGTCGTGTATTTAGGTTTTCCGCGATTCGGTTCTGTCCATTCCTCGGGACACTCTCCCGAATCGGGTTTCTGTCCATTCGCGGGACATGGGGGCGTCCTAAGTGGCTGGACACGGCCTCCCGATTTCAGAGGTTCACAGACTTGCTCACGCAATCTTCAAGATAGCATTTGCACTCTTGCTTGCCGCATGTCCCGTCGGGGTTGTTGCCGTGCTTTTCAGTGGTTACGCGCCGAACTTATCGTGGTTCGTGGTCACTCACTTAGCCAGTGTAGTAGTCTATCTTCTCTTGCTTTTTGTTGTGTCGGGAGCCATTCTCGCGTTTCCAGCCCAGCTCGAACACCACAAACGCAATCAGAACAAGGGTTAGAGCGATGCCAACCAAGCTACCTACGAAGGAAAACGTCGCATCCTCTCCCGAGACTTGCGTGTTCGTTGGAATTGTCAGTTCCATCCCTCCAGTCGTATTGCTCAACAAATCCAGCGTCCCGTTAAATCTACCGCTTGTGAAATACGCAATCTGGTCTTGCTTATACCAACCGCCAGTCACTTTGTCCAGCTTGATGTATGCTGGTGCCAAGAACTTCGGAGTTGAGGACGCGTTCAACGGAAACTGTGCGCTGAATGGAACTTCAAACGCTTGGTCTGGATGGAATGTGACGACTGAGATGTTGAATGACTTCAGCAACTCATCAGGAATGGTAGCACCGATTTGGGCGGTGATGAGATTGCCTGCGCTGATTACCGCTTCGGCTTGGTATACCACGATGACGCGAACTTGGAAAGCGCCGTATATCGTCTGGGTTGTCACGGTATTATCAGACCGCTCATACGCAGGTTGGGCGAGCAAAAGCACAGTCGGCCAAGGAATGATGTATAACGCCACAGCGAAAGTTACGCCCAATGCCAGCGAGACAGCGATGTTTGAAGGTCTCTTACCGTCGGTTAGCTTGACCAACTGCTACGATTCCGACTCTTTGACCTTGAAGTATTCTCCCAAGACGGCTCTCGCTGTCTCTGGGATGGTTTCAAGCTTTCGCGCCTATCACAGAATGCTGTCGGAGAAAGATAGCGCGCGCTAGAGGTTGACGGATTGGGCTTCGTATGCGGCCGTCCCCTCCTCCCGCCTCTGGACGACCTTACCGAATTCCAGGAAAAGCCGCCTGGACACAGGTCCCGCCGTGCCGGACCCGATCTTCGTCCCGCTTATCGAGCCAACAGCGAGCAGCTCGGCCTTCGTGCCCACGAGGAACACCTCGTCGGCGGTAAGCAGTTCAAAGGGCGTAACATCTCTCTCGGCAACGTCTAACCCGAGGTCGGCGCAGAGCCTCATCATGCGGGCACGCGTGATCCCGTGGAGTATCCCCGCCGAGGCCGCCGGGGTGAAGATCTTCTTGTCCTTGACAGCGAAGACGTTCGAGACACTTGCCTCCGACACGAAACCCCTGTGATCCAGCATCAGCGCGTCGTCCCCTCCCGCCCTCTGTGCCTCCATCCTTGCCATGATGCTGTTCAGGTAATTGAGTGACTTCACTTCATGAGTTGTGCCGTCGACCGGGTCTCGTCTCACAGAGGAAATGACGAGGGACACCACGCGTGGGGCAGCCGAGGCCAGAGCGCTCTTGGCTGGCTCTGATATGATGAGGACAGTTGGTTCCTTGCAGAGTGACGGGTCAACACCCAAGTCTCCTGTTCCCCGGGTGACGACCACCCTAATGTAAGCGTCCCTGAGATTGTTGCTCCTCAGAGTTTCGAGGATCGCTTCCGCCATCTCGTGCCTAGTCATCGGAATCTCGAGATGAATGACCTTCGAGGAATCGAAGAGCCTCTCCACGTGGTCGTCGAGCCTGAAGACGATGCCGTTGTAGGCCCGTATGCCCTCGAAGACGCCGTCTCCATAGAGGAGACCGTGGTCGAAGACGGAGACGGTCGCCTTCGACTTCGCGACGAACTCTCCGTTAACGTACACCAGAGATTCCATTGATTTTCGAGCCCCTCCGAGGGCATTAAAATGGTTTCTTCAATGTACAAAACTGTGCAGCCTCGCAAATACGTAGGGTAGGACACCTCCCTTTTCGAGGTACTGCATTTCCGTAGCGTTGTCGACCCTACAGATGACCTTGAATTTCCTTTCACCCGAGTCGCCCCGCGCCACCACTTCGACCAATTCCTTGGGACCCTTCATCTTAGAAATGCCTAGGATGTCGAGGGTCTCGTCGCCCTTGAGTCCAAGTGAACCGCGATTCTCTCCGTCCCTGAACTGGAGTGGCAGCACGCCCATCGCGACCAGGTTGCTGCGGTGGATTCTTTCGAAGTTCTCCGCAAGCACGGCCCTGACGCCTAGGAGCTTTGGCGCCTTCGCAGCCCAATCTCTCGAGCTGCCCGCCCCGTATTGCTTCCCAGCGACCACCACAAGTGGGATGCCTTTGGCTATGTACTCGGCAGACGCCTCGAAGATCGTTGTCAGCTTCTTTGTTGGCAGATAGGTTGTCCAGCCTCCATCCCTGCCTGGCGCGAGTGCGTTTCTGAGCCTGATGTTGCTGAAGCCTCCCCGAGTCATCACTTCGTGGTTGCCACGCCTGCTCCCATAGCTACTGAAATGGACGAAGTCAACGCCGCGCTCGGTGAGGTACTTACCAGCCGGGCTGTCGACGGCGATGGTCCCCGCAGGCGAGATGTGGTCGGTGGTGACCTTGTCCTCCAAGACCGCCAGTATCCTGGCACCCTTGATGTCAGTCTTGGCAGACCTGGTCTGTGAAGGTTCGAACCATGGAGGCTGCCTGATGTACGTCGAGCCTTCCTCCCAGTGGTACGTGTCGTCGGCGTACGCTGCGAGCGATTCCCACCTATCGTCCCCCTTCATCGCGTCCGCGTAGCGCTCCTTGTACAGGCCCGGGCTGAGCGACCTCTCGACGGTCGCCTTGATGTCCTTCAGGCTCGGCCACAGATCTTTCAGATAGACTGGCCTTCCGTCTTTCCCCGTGCCCAGAGGGGTGCTGAAGTCGAAGCCTATCCTCCCTGCGAGGGCGTAGGCGACGACGAGCATTGGGGACATGAGGAAGGAGCCTTTCACTAGCGGATGGATTCTCCCGTCGAAGTTCCTGTTTCCCGAGAGGACCGCCACTGCGTAGAGGTCGCCTGACTTGATCTCTCTCTCGACCTCGGGCGCCAAAGGTCCGCTATTCCCGATGCACGTAGTGCATCCGTATCCCACCAGATTGAATCCGAGTTCGTCGAGGTATCGCAGCAAGCCGGAGTTCCGGAGATAATCAGTGACAACAGTAGAGCCGGGCGCCAGGCTTCTCTTCACCCACGGCTTTGCCAAGAGCCCTTTCTCCACGGCTCTCCTTGCGAGGAGGCCAGCCCCCACCATCACTGTCGGGTTGGATGTGTTTGTGCAGCTCGTGATGGCCGCTATGACTACGGCACCGTCGCCGAGTCCAATCGCAACCTGACGGTTCTGTTGAATCAGTAGCTGAGCGCCGGCTGATTGATTCGTCGCCGGCGTCGTTTGGTGCTGGATGGGGGAGGATCTCCTCTGCTGCTCGAGTAGCACGCGCGCGAACGAGGGAACGGTCGTCAGCGCGTGCCTCTCTTCTGGGTTCCTCGGCCCGGCAATTGATGGCTCGATCTTGTCGAGCTCGATCGCGAGGACCTCGGAATACTTGGGCTCGAGATCAGAAAGGAAGAAGCCCATTCCAGCCGCGTACCTCTTCACGAAGTCAACCCGCGCTGCGTCCCTCCCGGTTCCGCGAAGGTATGCTATGGTGGCTTCGTCGACCGGACAGAATCCAACCGTTGCGCCATACTCTGGAGACATGTTGCCAAGCGTCGCCCGGTCGGGAACGGATAGCTGCCTGTACCCCTCGCCGAAGTATTCGACGAACATCCCGACTAGGTTCCGCTCGCGGAGCTTTTCGGTGACAGTGAGCACCATGTCCGTCGGTGTGACACCCTCCCGAAGGGCACCGGTGAACTTGACTCCGAGCACCTTTGGTATCGGCATGTGATATGGCTCCCCGAGCATCACGGCTTCCGCCTCGATCCCCCCGACTCCCCATCCGAGGACTCCCAAGCCGTTCACCATCGTCGTGTGGGAGTCTGTCCCGAGGAGTGAGTCTGGAAATGCGTGCAACTCTCCATCCTGTACGCCAGTCGCGACGACGCTCGAAAGGTATTCCAGGTTCACCTGGTGGCAGATTCCCTTCCCCGGAGGGAAGACGCGGATTCCCTTGAACGCCGACTGCGCCCACTTCAGGAGCGCGTAGCGCTCAGAATTGCGTTCGTACTCTCTTTCAAGGTTCGTGTCGAAGGCGGCTGTGCTGCTCCACGCGTCCACCTGGATTGAGTGGTCGATTATCAGGTCGACTGGAACCTTCGAGTTGACCAGCCTGGGGTCCATCCTCGCGGCTTTGGCCGCGTCCCGCATCGCGGCTAGGTCGACGACTAGCGGGACCCCCGTGTAGTCTTGCAGAAGCACCCTGAAGGGCATGAGCGGAAGCTCCCCGCCTTGAGTGTGAGGCCAGTCCAAGATTAGGCGCGCGGCCTCGGCCGCACCCGCAACCCTCCCCGAGTGCCTGAGGGCGTTCTCCAAAAGCACCCTGACAGAGTAGGGCAGCGCGTCGACGTCGTAGCCTTGCTTCCTCAACCCAAGCAGGTTGTACGCCCAAGCCGTGCCATTGGGAGTATCGATCTTCTGGCGCGCACTCGCGATTTTTGCCTGTGACAGCTCAGTCATTCGGCTCCTCGCTCGCCCGAGTTGTATTTGAATTTCCTGCTGGCCCTGGCTGTTCCCTTTGCCTTTTTCCTCGGAGAAGAGACGGCACGATTGCGAAGGAGTTGACGAATGCAAGCACAAGGTAAACCCTGTCTAGGCCCACCGAGAAGATTGCCCTGGCGGAGACGCCTATTCCAGAGGGGTTGCCCGAGGCGATGACAGATGTGATGAGCGAATAGGGCAGGTAGAAGGTCATCACAAGTATCACCACGTTGAAGCTTAGTGTTAGGCCCACGTTGAAGAATGTCGCCCTGAGACCTGATGCTACACCCCTCCTGTGTGTCGGCACCGACCCCATGATTGAGCTGATGTTGGGGGAGGCAAAGAAACCCATCCCTGCGCCGCATATCAGGAGGTAGATCACGAGGGTCGCGTAAGGGGTGACTGGGCCGACGGTGGAGAAAAGGAACAGGGACAGGCTCACAATGGCAAGCCCCGCGGTCGTGAAAGGCATCGTCCCGAACCTGTCTGACAGCCTCCCGCTCAATGGTCCGGTGAGCAGGAAGGAAACATCGAAAGGCAGGATGGCTATGCCAGCCTGAAGCGGGGAGAGGCCCTGGACAAGCTGCAGGTACAGGCTGATTATCAGCGTAAAGGCCCCGAACGCAACCGCGTTCAGGAACTGCGCAGTCAATCCTCCTGTGTACTCCCTTATGCGGAGGAGCCGCAGGTCGAGCAGAGGGTGAGACGTCCTGTGTTCCGCTTTCACGAAAGCAACGATTGATACCGCAGCCACTAGGAGCAAGACCGCCACCAGGGCCGCTTGCCCGGTTCCATATGCCGCGAACGACAAGGCCATGAGCAGCCCTGAGACGAAGACAGTGAACGTGACGAAACCGGTCCAGTCCATAGGTACCCCCCTTTCTATCGTTCCGACCTCCTTGAGTCTCCTGTGCGCCCAGAGGGTGCCGAAGATGCCGATGGGTATGTTGACGTAGAAGAGGTATCTCCAGTCGAGGAGCGAGAGTATGAGGCCGCTGATGGTTAGGCCCGCCATGGAGCCAGCCCGGAACGCTATCTGGTTGATCCCTAAAGCAAGCCCGAGCTCACCGGAAGGGAAGGCATCTGTAATGATCGCTGCACTGTTGGCGAAGAGGGACGCGGAACCGAGCCCCTGGATGATCCTGGCCAGTATGAAATAATCGGGCGCGGGGGAGAGGGCGGTCATGAGCGAACCGGCTGTGAAAGCGGCAAAGCCGACGATGTAGATCTTGACCCTCCCGAACATGTCGCTTACCCTGCCTATGAATAGAAGGGCGACTGTGCTGCCGATGCTGTACGCTTGCGTGAACCAGATTGCCTGCTCCGCGTCTGCGTGGAGCGAAGCCGCCACAGAGGGCAACCCGATGACCACGATGCGCGAATCCACCCCGCTCATCAGGACGCCGACTGTCGTCACGGTCAGGACTGTCCACTTGTAGTTCATGCTAATCCCCTAGATCTCCGTCGGCGCCTCTACCCTCATTCGGACCTTCTCCAGAGCCCGGAGGGTAACCGCGAGTTCTGAAGGGGTCAAGTCCGATCCCAACTTGCCAACGTATTGCCTGAACCTGCCTGAGATGTGTCTGAAGATCCTTGAGCCGCTCTCCGTCGGCTCGATGACGTAGAGTCGCCGATCCTTCTGGTCCCTTCTTCTCCGGAGATACCCCTTCCTCTCCATCCTGTTGACGAGGCCGGTCACGTTCGCCGGAGCGACGAGCATGTGCTCGCTCAGCCTGTTCATTTGCATGGGGCCGTTGCGCGAGAGAGCGAGCAACACGCTGTACTGGGAGAAGGTAATCATCTCCCTCGCCAGCCTGGAGTTTAGCCGCTTGATTGCTGTCCGGTAGATGTTCCTTATTTTCTGCCACAGTTCCATTTCGTCTGTGCTTGCGCCTTGCCTGTGCGTTCTCCGACTCGCCCTCTTTGACAGGGCAAGGCCCTAGATTGATGTTTAATATGTTAAACGATTCGTGCGCAAGAAAGTTCAATTAAGCGCCGCAGTTTTGATGTCCAGTCATGTCCCAAAGGGAGCCGAACCGCCTAGGGAGGGAAAATAGTCCCTACCTCCTGCAGCACGCTCTGAACCCGGTCGACTGGTACCCGTGGGGAGAGGAGGCCCTCAAGAAGGCGAAGAACGATGGGAAGCCCATCTTTCTCAGCATCGGCTACTCGACGTGCCACTGGTGTCATGTCATGGCCCATGAATCGTTTGAGGACCAGTCAGTTGCAGCGATTCTCAACAAGAACTTCATCGCGATCAAGGTGGACAGGGAGGAGAGGCCTGAGGTCGACAGTTACTACATGGCAGCCGTTCAGGCGATGACGGGTCAAGGGGGCTGGCCCCTAAGCGTCTTTCTCACCCCTGATCTGAAGCCATTTTACGGCGGGACCTACTTTCCGCCGGAGCCAAGGTATGGAATGCCGAGCTTCAGGCAGCTGCTGGAATTTGTGACCAAGCTATGGAGGGACAGCAGAGGGGAGGTCACACTGAACGCGGAGAAGATTTCAAGGGCTGTGATAGAAACAGGTCCCTCTAAGCCAGGAGTCAGGCCGACTGTGGCCCTTCTCGACGAGGCGTACGCCGCCTTGGCCGCTACATTCGACCCGGAGCACGGAGGATTCGGAGGTGCCCCCAAGTTCCCGCTGCCCATCTACATCGAGTTCATGCTCAGGTACCACTTTAGGACCGGGAAGGACCTGGCGCTGAAAACGGCGACGAAAACGCTCGACGAAATGGCCGCGGGCGGCATCCATGACCAGATTGGGGGAGGGTTCCACAGGTACTCGACGGACAAGTCCTGGGTCGTACCCCATTTCGAGAAGATGCTCTACGACAACGCGCTCCTGGCGAGGGCCTGCATCGAGGCATTCCTGGCGACCGGCGCACGAAGGTACTCGGAGGTGGCAGAGGATACGCTCGGATGGATGATCAGGGAACTTCAATCCCCAGAGGGGGGATTCTACTCTGCGCAGGACGCAGACACTGAGGACGGAGAGGGATTCTACTACACCTGGACCCCCGACGAGGTGGCGAGGAGCCTTGATGGGGGAGAGGCAGATGAATTCTCATATGTGTACGGGATCACGAAGAACGGCAACTTCGAGGGTGCGAGGACGATACTCCGGCAAGCCCACTCTATGGAGGACGCAGCGACGAGGTTCGGAAAGAGCCCGACCAAACTCTCTCAGAGCATTGGCAAGTCCAGGTCGACGTTGTACGAGGCGAGGCTCACCAAGCCGAGACCCGCCACAGACACGAAGATTCTCACGTCGTGGAACGGGCTTGCGATCTCCGCGCTCGCCCTAGCCTCAAGGAGCGTCGGCGGGAAGAAGTACCTGGAAGCGGCCCAGAGGGCCGCCCGCTTCGTGCTGGAGAACAGCCGAGAGGGCGGGAGCCTCCTCCGCTCGTACGCAGGCGGCGAGGCTGCCATTCCAGGGACTCTGGAAGACTACGCTTTTCTCGGCCTGGGCATTCTGGACCTCTTCGAGGCGACCTACGCGCCTAGATGGCTTGAAGACTCGAAGTCAATCGCCTCTAGGATGCTAGAGTTATTCGAGGACGTGAAGGACGGGGGCTTCTTCAATAGCGAGAGTCTGGTCCCGGCTAGGCTCAAGGAATCCTACGACGGACCCGTCCCTTCGGGCAATTCTGCAGCGACTGTCCTTCTGCTCCGCCTCTCTGGACTAACTGGAATAGAAAGCTTCAGATCTTCGGCCGAGAAGGCGCTACGATACTTCCAATCCCTCCTAGATGCCGAACCCACATCGCACGCTTTCATGCTCCAAGGAGTGGATATGATGCTTAATGGGACTCGCGAGGTCGTCATCACAGGAAGGGACGACGAACAAACCGCGCCATTTGTCAGGACACTGAACGACAGATTCTTGCCCGACGCAGTCTCGATCGTCTCCACCAACAAGAGTCACGGCTCTCTCTCCAAGCTCTCTCCCCTACTCGAGGGAAGGGCGCCCGGCACGAAGCCCGTGGCATACGTCTGCAGGAACTTCACATGCAGGCTTCCGGCCCGGACTCCGGAGGCTTTCGCAAGTCAGCTCGACTCCTTTGGAGGGTAGTGTTTTTACTCGGGCCCTGACAGGGTCAACCATCTTGGGCAAACCCTGGGAGATTAGGGGACTCTTCGGCAACGAGTACGCGCTGGAGCGCGCTGTGGACGAGCTCAAGAACTACTCCGGGCTACAGTACGTCGTGCTTGACAGGAGGAACGTCTCAGTGCGCCTGTCGAAGCGGAACGAGGAGGTAGAGGGAATCGTGAGGAGGGCCTTCGAAATACACCATGGCTTCGTGGAATCGGAGGCACCTCTGGGAGCCTTCGACGCAAGGAAGCTCGCCGAGAAGCAGAAGAAGCTGAAGCAATACGAAGAGAAGCGGAAGAAGGCCGCTCACTAGCCCCCCATCACCATCGATTAATTAGGCCGCAGGCCCGCCCACGAAGGGATGGAAGGGAGGAGGCCAATGCGAACGGACCTCGCAGTCCTCTATCTTGCGACCCTCGTCTCGAGGGTCGGGTTTGGGGTCATTATCATACTGTTCCCACTATACATAGCAAAGGCCTCGGACATAGGTACCGCGGTCTCCCTCGCGCTGTATCCGGCCCTCGAGGCCGTCGCCGCGGTGCCCATGGGCAGGCTTTGCGACGTGAGGGGCAGGAAGACGACGTTCGTCGTAGCGCTCGGCATCATGGCCGCACTCATGGCTAGCGTCGGGCTGACGAGGAACCTCTACGTAGTCTCCGGGATACACGCGCTCATGGGAATAGGAGCCGCCGGAGTCACTGTCGCCTCCCTCACGATGATCACAGACCTGACCGGAGTCAAG
Organism: Nitrososphaerales archaeon; assembly: GCA_032906705.1. Lineage (GTDB taxonomy): Archaea > Thermoproteota > Nitrososphaeria > Nitrososphaerales > Gagatemarchaeaceae > DASPPF01. The sequence goes on along the minus strand of JAJTZC010000008.1, from coordinate 18,941 downwards.
AACAGGGGCACCGGGATGGGGGCCTTCGACTTTGCGAACATTGGGGGCTATGCCTTGGGACTCTTCCTGGGCGGGAGGCTAGAGAGCTTCTTCTCGGCTCAACTTGGGTTCGCCTTCTTCGCAACCGGAGGGGCGGTCGCGATAGCGTTCATCGTGGCGCTCGGCATACTCCGGGAGCCCCCCCACGTGCCCGCCGGAACGACCGCGAGCCTGAACCCGCTGAACGCCCTCGACTCTCTAGCCAAGGCGACTATTCCGATCTGGCTGAGCGTGACAGTTCTCTTGGGGATAGTCTTCTTCCTTCCTAGGGCACTAACCCGGGCGGGCATCGCCGAAGGAATGACGGCGAACTTGCTCTTCATCGGTGTGGTGGTCCTCGGAATCGGCTCGATCGGGTTCGGGGCGCTTTCTGACGTTGTGGGAAGGACGAGGGTGATGGTCCTCGGCGTGGCTGGTCTGCTGGGTCTCCTTGCGTCGATCGGAGCCACCTTCGCGCAGGGAAGCCAAGCCATTCTAAAGAACTTCCCTGTAGTCGCTGTCTTTGCAATCTTGACCTCTGCTCTCGTGCCCACGCTCCTTGCTACGGCAGGGGACAGAGCCAAGTTGGACAGGAGAGGCTCTGCGATGTCCCTGTACAGCGTCATGCTCAGCATCGGGAGTGCGGTCGGAACACTTGTGGCGGGATTTGCGCACTCGGCTGCAGGGTTGCCCGGGATCTTCTACGCCGCAGCGGCAATCTTCAGCGTGGCGTGCCTGTCCAGTGTGTGGCTCTGGAAGAGAGCGGCCGGCCCTCCGCTCGGCAAACCGTTATAGTTTCACTTGGCGAACGTCGAAGCCGCAGCGGGGGTCGCCCAGCCTGGTCAACGGCGCGAGGCTTAGGACCTCGTCCCTCAGGGGTTCGTGGGTTCGAATCCCACCCCCCGCACCAAGATCGGATATTTTCCGGTAGATTGTGGTTCTGACCCAAGTGGGCGATATCCTTTCAGCCCCTACCCGGCTTAAATAGTATCCTTTGGATACTATAAGCAGCTGGAGACGCAAGTATAATGGAACCAAAAGCTAGCGCAAAAGAAATTGTATTAGGATACCAGCAAGCTTTGGGCAGCAACGACTGGAAAGGGGCACGAAGATACCTTAAGGACAACATGACTTTCAGAGGCCCACTCGCGTCCCATGACGGGCCAGAGCTATACTTGGAGGATCTAAAGAAGCTACATCCAATCATAAAGGGCGTGGAGATGAAGAAGGTATTCGTCGATGATGGCGATGTTTGCTTACTTTACGACATGATTACCAATACCCCTGCGGGAACAGCCTTCATCTCAGAATGGTACCATGTTGAGGGCGACAAGATTGCATCACTTAGAGTGGTCTTCGATGCGAGGCCTTTCGCAGCTATGTGGGAAAAGAAATAAGCGCTAATCCTTCTTCCTTGCCTTGACGTGCCACTGAAGTTCCTCCTTGGTCGGCGCAAGCTTCACGCCTGACATCATTAGGAAAACTCTTGATGAGGACGGCCCGAGGTGGCGAAATCTCTGCCGCAGATCCGCGATTAGTCCGTCATGGTCTTGGCCGAATGAGTCTATGTATTGGCGGAAAGAACAGAACTCTTTCTTCACTCGCAGGGATGCTTGCGCGTTAAGGACCATTGCCCTAATCTTCTTCTCGTTCCGAACTATACCCTTGTTCTTCATGAGTGCTCTCACGTCCCTCTCACCAAGCTTCGCCAACTTTTCAATCGAGAAATCTGAGAATGCTTCTCGGAAGTCCGTCCATTTGTTCTCAATCATCTTCCAATTGAGCCCCGCTTGAAATATCGCCCTACTCATTCTCTCAAAATATTCGTTATCGTCTTTTGGCAGGTGTGTCTTCCATTCAGGCACTCTCGTTCTCACTTCGGCTAGGGGCGTCTTCCCAGCAGGCTAGGACTGGGCCACCCGGCACCTTGAACCAGAAGAAGCTTCCCATCTTGGGAACATCTACTCTTGGAAGAACGATTTCACCTCCCATCCTCTTGATTCTGGTGGCCGTAGAGTCCAAATCATCGACCAGAATGTAGTTGATGCTAGTTGGAGCTTCTTTGGGCTGCGTTGGACGGATGCTCCCACGCGCGCCTCCTGGAGTACGATATGAAATGAGCTTACCAGTGGGAGCCTTCACAGTTTCAAACTCCCATCCGAAGATCTTACCCAAGAATCTCTTGCTAGCTTCAGGATCAGTGCTGGCAAGCTCGGTGTGTGCGATCATGCCTATGGCTCGTCCTCGGTTCGCTCTCCTCGGCTTCGCCATGCTGATTCGTTGTGCAATATCCAAAGGATACTATTTAAGTCGGGTAGGGGCTGAATGGATAGCACACTGGATTGAAACAGCGAGAGAAGTCCGCAAAAAGGAATGTTTACCCTCGTCTATTGTATCAGGCCGATCCAATACGAGATAGCCTGAAAGTGCTGGGTAGAAAGTGGACGTTACTCATCCTCCGAGATATTGCGTTCCTGAAACTTAAGAGGTTCGGACAGATTCGTCGGAATAATCCCGGTTTGACTGCAAGAGTTCTATCGAGACGATTGAAACAGATGGTAGGAGAGGGTCTGTTAAAGAGAGAGGACAGAGGCGACGCAGTCTACTACCATCTAACGGACAGAGGAGAGGATGCCATCTACATTCTTCTTGCCCTACTTCGGTACGGTATGAGACACCACATGGGTCGGAAGGGGCATTTCGATCAGAACGAAGCGATGAAGGAGCTCCATTACGAGTCGCCAACTGAGTCTAATAGAGAAGTTTAGCATTATTTGATGATGCTACGCGTTCTGATTGAATCCCCGCCGCACTACATGTAGAGTTCAAAGCAACAACCATCTTTGATGATAGCAACTCCCCATCAAAGATGCAGAGCGGAGCAAAGTCTACGTGAGGTGTGGGGAACATGTGCCACAAACCGCTCGACAAAGTAGGTGCCGCAGATTCCTAAAACCTGCCGTAAAGGATTACCTCATAGGGTTAAGTAAATCCTGATCGACTGGCCAACGCGTGATAATCAAGGGACTTCTAGCTCTAATGGTGCTTCCCATGGGAGGATATGTGATATTCGATGGTCTTCATAGGCTAATCACGGGCTCATTTTTCGGTCCTGGGCTTGGACCCTGGGCCGCCGTACTTCGGGCGGTCGGGATTGACCCATTGGCAATGGGATTGCCGTTCGTCATTTTGGGTGCCCTCTGGATTCTTTTCTTCCTTCTAGTTTTGATTGATTCTAGTTGGGGGTTCTACGGAGGATTGGCACTTGCCGCACTTACGTTGTGGTATCTGCCAATCGGCACCGTCTTTTCGGTCATGTATCTGATAATCTTGCTCAAGTACCGAACTAATCTCCTGTCTAGAAGGGAGAAAACGCATAACTAGATTTGCGTCGCGGGCCCAACACGTATGGTCTAGTCCCAACCCCCGCACTACATACAGATACATCTACCCGGAGAACGGACTGGGACTGTCGTCGACTTCTTCGACTTCGTCCGACTTTACGAATGCGTTGCACACATCACAATAGATAGGGTCATGATCGGTGGCAACCAGTTGGGCCTTACATATCCTGTGTATCAACACGCCCGCTGGCCCCCTTCGCCGATGACTTGCCTGTAGATTAATGCGCGAATCCCGCCCCCCGAACTGCATGCTGAGTCCAAGGAGCCGCCATGTTTCCGATCATTTTTGGTCGATGATCCCTTCTCATTACTTAGGTTGCGCGCAAGGATTGCTGCTACGGAGAGGTTTTCCGACGTAGGATGATTCCAGCAATCGTCATAACGACGACCTGAACAAGTACCACGAAGCCCACGACTTCGAGACCGTTGGGGTTCAGAGGCAAGATTAGCGAATCAGTCACCGTAGCAGTGGTGCGGGAGACCGTGGTCGAAGTCTGGGTGCGAGTGAGGGTCACCGCTGGGGCAATCGCGACGCCGCTTGCGGGTGGGGACGTTCCATTTGAAAGAAATTGGAGGGGGTAGTGGCTCGGGACGTAGGGTCCGGGCAAGATGAGAGGATCCCCGGGACTCTGGCTGAAATTGAAAGCTTCGTGCAGGTCGTTCGCCAAACCGTCTCTGCTGCTCAGGGCAGGGAGGGAGTGCGCAACCTCGACGAATCTCAGGAGTGAGGCGAAGTCGGCCTGGGTGTGGTCGACAAGGCCGTGCCGCGCATAGGGAGAGATCACCAAGCAGGGAACGCGGAACCCGTATCCATATTCGTCGACCTGGGGTGGAGCGACATGGTCGTACCATCCCCCGTAATCGTCGAACGTTACGAAGATCGCGCTAGAGTTCCAGTACCTGCTCTCCATCACAGTGTTGATAGTAGAGACCACGGCGTGCTCCCCCTCGGAAACGTTGTACGGAGCGTGCTCGCTCGCCGCGTCGGTCGCAGGCATTATCCACGAGACTTCTGGCAGCTTGCTGTTCAATACGTCCCTATCGAATTGCTCTGTTGGGGCGAGATTGTCCAGCCGGGTTTGGTTTGACCTGAACGAATCGAAGGCGGGCAGCGGGTTCCAATTATTCAGGGCGCCGGAGCCACCTGCGTAGTACTTCCAAGTGATATGGTTCTGATCGAGTTCATCCGCGATCGAGTTGAAGTAGAACCTGTTGCCGTGGATGCTGCCGGTGCTGGAGTTGATCGTCCCCCCGGTCGAGCCAACGGTCAGTCCGCCGGATTGCCCGGCAATGAGGTACAGGTGGTTTGGGAGGCTGGCGGCCATCACCGAGGAGTAGAAGTTGTCGAGAAGGACAAACTGCGAGGCGTAGTCCCAGTAGTTCGGTATCTGATTGTAGTCAAAGTATCCCATGGTTAGGTTGGAGCCGGCTGCCTTGATGAACCCGTCCATCTTCCCGCTGTCGTAGGCCGTGTGGGCGCACGTCCAGCTGTGGCACAGGTCCTGCGAGGTGGTTACCCCCGGGATGTGGAAGGGCTTAACAAGGGAGCCGCTTACGGGATTCGGTTGCGCGCTGTATCCATTCAGACCGTTCGCGCCGGGATAGGTGCCGAAGTAGTTATCGAACGTATGGTTCTCCTCGACGATGATGATGATGTGCTGGATAGGAGATGCGTTGGTCGAAACCGACGCTAGGTAGGAGTTGGGGGCGAGCACGAGTAGGCACGCCAAAGCGATTGTGAGCCCCAGTAGGGCGAACGACCTCGGGCGGGCCTCCCCCGGCATGACAGCATGTCCTCGGCGGGCCACTATAAAACGAAAAGATATTTCTCAGCGGTGACGCAAGCGTCGCCCCAGACCGGCGCGGAGGTCCGGGAAACACCGGCAGCCGCTCAGGTGAAGAGGGCGACAAGAGACATCGCAGGAAGGACCACCCTCGTTGCGGCGGTTGGAGACTTGAACACCGGGGAACTGACCACCCGGTTTGCCCCGACCGCGGGAGTCGGCAGCTTCTCCTCAACCCTTACTGTCATGGCTGGCGCGAACCCCCCCAAGCAAGTCCGACATCGGTGTGGCTCACGGTTAGCGCTTCCTCGGAGCGTCTCGTGGTTTCTTAGCTCGTCCAGGTGGAGGAGTGAGAATCTGGCGCTGTTGGACAGTAAAGTACGCTTTACTATGTTAGTAGGATATTACTACCAAGTATAAATCCTCTACCAGTCCACCCTCCGAGGAGGAGGTGCAATCTCAAGAGACGACAACGTTGTTTCCGACATTGAACGCCGGTGATGTGGCGCCCCTTCTGCGCATAGTTATGGGGGCGGCATTCATGGTTCACGGGCTTCCGAAACTCAGGGGTGGCTGGAAGCAGAGCGGACAGTGGATCCAAAGCATGGGCGTTCCTGCCTTCGCGGCCGTCCCCGTCACGCTGCTGGAGTTCTTTGGCGGGCTGTTCCTGGTCTTAGGCCTGATAGTCCCGATCGTTGCGGGGTTCTTCGCCATCCAGATGCTCTCAATCGTGGTCATGAAGAAGTCCAAGATGAACGCCAGTTTCGTTGGCAGCCAAGGAAAGCCGGCCTACGAGGTCGACGTACTTTACCTGCTGCTCGCCCTAGCTCTAGTCGTGCTGGGGGCAGGAGCCCTGTCAATCGACTCGATCGTGGGAATCTAGGAAAGGGGGAGTGGGACTCGCGGGACAAACGCATGTCCGGCCCTTGCTGTCTGTGTCACTTGATCAATGACCTGACGTAGTCCGGAGTCAGCGGGATTCTGTCAATTTCTGCGCCGAACGAGGAAAGCGCATCCTCAACAGCGTTGACTATGGTTGGGGTGGCAGCAATCGTGCCTGCCTCACCGATCCCCTTCACACCGAGCGGGTTGTTGGGCGAGGGTGTCTCGGTCCGGTAGCACTCGACAAACGGGGTCGCGTCTATGGAAGGAATCAGGTAGTCCGCCAGGGTCGCGGTCAAGAGCTGCCCGTTGTCGTCGTAGACTACCCTCTCGAGGAGAGCCTGAGAGATGCCCTGGATGACGCCTCCGTGGACCTGTCCTTCAACGATGAGCGGATTGAGGACCTTTCCACAATCGTCGACTGCTACATACTTCAGTACCTTCACCATGCCGGTTTCCCGGTCCACCTCGACGAGGGCAACGTGCGTGCCGAAGGGATACGCATTGCCAAGCGGGGCGAAAGCACAGTACTCGTAGAGAGTGGGTTCCATCCCGGGCGGCAGGTGCTTGGGCGAGTAGGCTTTGGCCGCCACTTCCGCGAACGAGATGCTTTTGGATGGTGACGTCACTGCGGTTATGTTACCATCCTTGAACGTCATCCTGTCGCTCTTGAGGCCCAACGCCTTGGCGGCAATCCTACTCATCTTCTCTCTGATCTTCCTCGCCACGAGAAGGACCGCACTCCCTCCGACCACAGCGGAACGGCTGCCCGCTGTTATGGTGCCCCAAGGAAGCGCCGCCGTGTCCCCGTACTGAACCAATACATCGTCGACGTCGACACCAAGCTCCTCTGCCACGATCTGCGCGAAGGGCGTGGAGTGGCCCTGCCCATGGGGATTCGTCCCGATTGTGAGCGTCAACTTGCCCTGCTTGGTCACAGCAAGAGAGGCGGTCTGCGGGGAACCCGGACCGAAACCGCAGACCTCGACGTAGGTCGCCAGCCCTATGCCCAGCAGTCGCCCCTTCGATTTCGCTTCTCTCTGCTGGCTCCTCAGTTGGTCGTACTTGGATACCTCCAGAGCCTTCAGGAGGTTAGCCTCGTAGTTGCCGCTGTCGTAGGTGTGCTCACCAGCGGATTTGTATGGGAACTTGTTCTTCGGTATGAAGTTCTTCAGCCTCACTTTGACGGGGTCGAGCTTCAGCCTCCTCGAGATGACATCGACCGTCCTCTCGATCAGGAAAGCGGCCTCTGGCCTCCCAGCCCCCCTGTAGGGTCCGATGGGGGGCTTGTTGGTGAACGTCGTAATCGCTTCGGCCTCGAAGGCACCGATGTCATAAACCCCTGGGGCCATTCCCAAAGTAAGCTCTGGCATCGAGAACGCCCAGTCGCTGTAGGCTCCCCCGTCGCAGATTACCTTGACCTTCAGGCCGAGTATCTTTCCGTCCTTCCTCACAGCAGCCTCCACGAGCTGCTTTTGTCCCCTGCTGTGGGTTGATGCCATGAGGTTGTCCCTTCTCCCGTCTATCCACTTCACGGGCTTGCCCAGCTTCATCGAGGCGAAGGCGACAGCTACGTGCTCAGGAGATATCGAACCCTTCTGCCCGAACCCGCCACCCGTGTCGGCCGAAATCACCCTCACCTTGTTTTCTGGGAGTCTCAGGAGGTTCGCCAGGTCCTCCCTCGCGCCGAACGGATCCTGGGTCGAGATCCACACAGTGAGGATTCCGGAGGCTTCCTCGAATGAAGCGATGAGCGCCCTCGGCTCGAGGGGGACCGCTGACAGCCTAGGAAATTCGTGTTCGAACTTGATGATATGGTCTGCGTCCTTGAATGCCTTCTTGAGATTCCCGCTCGATATCGTCGTCCTGTATCCTATGTTGTCCTTCAGGTAATCGTGCACCCTTGGCGAAGCTGGGTCGGCAGCCCTGACGTGATCTACCACCACCGGGAGAGGCTCATAGTCGACCTCGACCACCTCTGCGGCATCTTCAGCTGAGACCAAGTCATCAGCAACGACGAGGGCGACTGCCTCGCCTGCGAAATTAGCCTCCTGGACTGCGAGCACGTTCCTGTGGGTCGCCTTCGATTCCTCGCCCCAGCCCAAGGTTGGCATTTCCTCGATCTGATTCAGGGTGTCCTTGCCCGTCATCACCAAGCGCACCGCCGGGTGCTCCTGCGCCTTCGATGGGTCGACGCTCCTGATGCGAGCGTGCGCGTGCAGGCTCCTGACGAAGAACCCATGGAGCATGTTCGGGAGGACGATATCATCGGAGTACTTCCCGGCGCCTGTGATGAACCGCGGATCCTCTACCCGCTTCAGCGCCTGGCCGATGATGGATTGCTCCCTCTTGAGGGTGGCCTGCGTTGAGGACAAGGATGCGCCGTCCACCTCGCCAGAGTAGGTAAAGACTTTTCTGAAGACATGGGGGCGCGAGCGGCGTGAACCCGAGGCCTTTCGAGTACCATTCCCCCAAGACCCTCGGCGAGGCGCTGGAACTCGCTGGGAAGCTCGGGTCCGAGGCCAAGTTCCTCGCTGGCGGACAGACGCTGCTTCCCCTCATGAAACTGAGGATTGCGTCCCCGGGGCACATCATAGACTTGGGGAGGATACCCGAACTCGCGTACATACGGACTGAGGGAGGAGGCCTTGCCATCGGTGCACTGACGAGGATGTCTGAAATCGCCACATCGAAGGCGGTGCTGGAGGAGAGCCCAATCCTTTCGCAATGCGCGAATCAGACGGCCGACCCTCTGGTCAGGAACATGGGCACAATCGGAGGAAACCTCTCCCACGGCGACCCTTCGGCCGACATGCCGGCTGTGGTGGTCGCGACCGGGGCGAGCCTCGAGACAGCGTCTCTCCACGGGAAGAGGACGATTCCAGGCTCGCAATTCTTCCTTGACACCTTCACGACTGCTCTTGCAGAGGGGGAGATTCTTGTCGAGGCGCGCTTCCCCGTGCCGCCGAGAAGGGTTGGAGCGTATCTCAAACTGGAGAGGCAGGCGGGCGACTTTGGGATCGTGGGTGTGGCCGCGGTTCTGGATTTCGACCCGGGTGGAAAATGCACGGGATGCGGCATTGGGTTGTCGGGTGTTGGCCCGACGGTCATCAAGGCCACAAAGGCGGAGCAGTGCATCGTGGGCAGCGCCGTGGACAAGGAGTCGGTAGAGTTGGCAGCGGCAGCGGCAGCCGGGGAGGCGAGACCGATTGCAGACCTGAGAGGGTCAGCGGACTACAAACGGCAGATGGTCTCGGTCATGACCCGCCGAGCGCTCCAGCAGGCTCTGGACTCGAGGGTGGGCAGATGACCAAGTTAGCGGTCAAGGCGGAGATAAACGGTGAGTCGCGCGATGCTCTGGTCGAACCACGAACATTGCTCGTCAACTTCCTACGAGAGAAGATGGGATTGACAGGGACGCACCTCGGCTGCGAGACGACGAACTGCGGCGCGTGCACAGTACTGCTCGACGGAAGGGCCGTGAAGTCTTGCACCGTTCTGGCCGTGCAGGTGGACGGCAGAAGGGTGACCACCATCGAGGGAATCGGGGGTGTCGACGAGCTAGACCCCATCCAGCTTGCTTTCTGGGAGAAGCACGGACTTCAATGCGGGTTTTGCACGCCCGGGATGATCATGGCTTCATACGAGCTCCTAGCGCAGAACCCTGACCCCGACGAGCATGAAATCAGGGCGGCGCTCTCCGGCAACCTCTGCAGATGCACGGGTTACGTCAACATCATAGAGTCGGTTCGCTACGCAGCCAAGCTGAAGAGGAAAGGAACGCGGACTCCTGCACGAACTGCGGCCAAACCGAAGGGAAGGGGCCCTACACCGTCGAGAGAAGTAGAGGGAATGTAGGGGGCCTGAGGGAACAGTCCAACGCTTAGTCAACAGGGAGGGTTCTACGTAGCGGTAGCGGGTGACAGTGCGGTTGTCGCCCAGAAAGTCACGGGAAGACATCCTCCGGGCTGGGATTCAACTCTCGGAATTGTCTGTAGTTCTTAATTATGGGGGAAAAGGCGCTCAGCCGAAGGCAAGAATGTCTTTCGTCTTTCTCTTTGAAGAAGCGAAGGGAATGGACAAGTCTCTCCTCGGCGGAAAGGGGTACGGCCTAGTGCAGATGGCCTCAATCGGCCTGCCCGTCCCGCCCGGAATGGTGATTACTACCGAGGCGTGCAAGCAGTACTACAAGACAGGCAGACCACCCGAGGGAGTATTTGATGAGGTGAAGGCAAAGCTCTCCCAGATTGAGAAGAAGACCACGAAGACGCTGGGAGGCAACGACAATCCGCTGCTGGTTTCCGTCCGCTCCGGGGCGCCCTTCTCAATGCCCGGGATGATGGACACCATCCTGAACCTAGGGTTGAACGACTCTGTAGCTCAGAGGCTGGCCCAACTGACTGGCAGCGAAAGGTTCGCGATGGACGCCTACAGGCGACTCATCCAGATGTACGGCAAGGTGGTCTTGGGGATTCCTGGCGGGGAGTTCGAAACACTGCTGGATAGGAGGAAGTCCGGCCTTGGCGTCGCACGGGACGCGGAGCTGACTGCTTCCGAACTGAGGTTGCTCGTGCAGGAGTTCAAGGAGGTTCTGCGCAAGAAAGGTTCCGAGTTTCCGCAGGACCCATGGAGGCAACTTGAGGCGGCTGTAGTCGCAGTGTTCAGGTCATGGGACAACCCGAGGGCGAGGGACTACCGCCGATTCTACAGGATTGCCGACGACCTAGGGACCGCTGTGAACATCCAGGCCATGGTCTTCGGGAACCTGGGCGAGGATTCAGGTTCGGGGGTCGGTTTCACAAGAGACCCCTCTGTCGGGGTGAAGCGGCTGTACGGCGAGTATCTGTCCGGCGCCCAGGGGGAGGACGTGGTGGCCGGAATCAGGACCCCGGTGAGCGTCGAGTCTCTTGAGCCGAAGCTGAAGGCGCAGCTGGAGCAAGTCGCCACGACGTTGGAGGACCACTTCCGCGACATGCAGGACTACGAGTTCACAATCGAGAGAGGGAAGCTGTACATGCTCCAAACCAGGAACGGCAAGAGGACAGCGCAGGCCGCGGTCAAGATCGCTGTGGACATGGTCCGGGAAGGGCTGATAACCAAAGAGGACGCTGTCGCCCGGTTTGAGCCTGCCGACGCCGAGAGGCTCCTCCACAGAACAATTGACCCGAGAGCGAGCGTAAAGCCGATTGCGAAGGGGCTCAACGCTTCTCCGGGCGCAATCTCAGGGAAGGTAGTCCTCGACACTGGCGAGGCCGCAGACTTGGGAGCAAGGGGAGTGAGTGTGATTCTAGTGAGGCCAGAGACGACCCCTGAGGACATACGCGGTGTGATTGGCGCTCAAGGCATCCTGACCGCGAGGGGAGGGATGACTTCTCACGCTGCCGTCGTAGCACGAGGAATGGGCAAACCCGCGGTGGTGGGCTGCTCGAGCATCAGGCTCCATCCCGCTGAAGGTTACTTCGAGACGGAGAAGGGAGACAGGGTGCGCAAGGGCGACGTGATAACGCTGGACGGCACCACAGGTACAGTGATGCTGGGCGAGGTGCCTACCATCGAACCCCAGCTTACTGAGGAGTTCAGAACTCTGCTCGGCTGGGCCGACAAGATGAGGAGGCTCGGAGTCTATGCCAACGCAGACGATCCTGCGGCAGCAGCCAGGGCGAGAGACTTCGGAGCCGAGGGCATAGGGCTCTGCCGGACTGAGAGGATGTTCAACGCGCCCGACAGGCTCAGGTTGATGCACGATATGATCTTGGCCGAAACCCCCGAGGCGAAGTCCGCGGCATTGAGGAAACTCATACCGTTCCAGCTGAACGATTTCAAGGGCATCTTCAAGGAAATGGTGGGGAAACCTGTCATCGTCAGATTGCTTGACCTACCGCTGCACGAGTTCCTCCCTGAAGAATCGAAACTGGCGAATGAGATTGCGTCCCTGAAAGCGGGTCGTTCGTCGGGGCCGGAGTTACAGACGAAGGAAATCATGCTCGCGAAGGTCAGGCAACTGAGTGAGCACAACCCCATGCTTGGGCACAGGGGATGCAGGCTGGCCGTGACCTTTCCCGAGATGTACGAGGTCCAAGTCGAGGCGATCGTGAGGGCGGCGCTAGAGGTGAGGAGGGAGGTCGGGAAGACAGCTGAGGTGTTCATCATGTTGCCGTTAATCAGCGAGGTCGAGGAAATGGTGTTCCTGAGGAAGGTCGTCGACAAGGCCGCTGAGCGGACGATGAAGGAGATGGGTGAAAGGATAGAATACAAGGTCGGGACGATGATAGAGACCCCCAGGGCAGCGCTGACAGCAGGAAAAATCGCGTTGCATGCGGATTTCTTCTCCTTCGGCACAAACGACCTGACGCAGGCAACCTTCGCCTTCAGCAGGGACGACGTGGAGGCGAAGTTCATGGCGAAGTACCTCGAGGAGAGGATACTCCCCGAGAGCCCGTTCGAGGTGCTGGACGCCACGGGCGTGGGTAGGCTGATCGAGATTGCTGTCTCCGATGGCAGGAAGGCCCACCCGGGGCTGGAGGTCGGAATCTGCGGCGAACACGGTGGCGAGCCGAGGAGTATAGATTTCTTCAACCGCGCGGGGCTCGACTACGTCAGCTGTTCGGGTTTCAGAATCCCGGTCGCGAGACTCGCGGCTGCCCAAGCCACACTGGCCAAGAAGAAGTCCTCCAGCACGGTGTAGCACCCTCCGCATCGCTCTGGCAAGCCTTTTAGTTCGAATGGGACGGAGAGGGAAAACGCAGCCCGATGCTAGGGGACAATCTCGAGCCGAGAGAGTACCAGAAGCGAATCGCCGAGACAGCCTCGTCCGCGAACACGCTTGTCGTCCTGCCTACTGGGCTGGGGAAGACGCTGATCGCCGTCATGGTGGCAGCTGAGAGGCTCGCGAAATACCCTGAGGGGAAGGTGGTGGTCTTGGCGCCGACGAGGCCTCTTGTCCTGCAACACTTTGAGAGCTTCAAGCGGGAGCTCCACCTGCCCGAGAAGGCCTACGCCGTCCTGACCGGGACAGTCGACCCGGGGGAGAGGGAGGTGCTTTGGCTGAGGTCAAGGGCTCTGTTCGCGACGCCCCAGACCGTCTTCAACGACTTCAGGCACGGGAGGATCTCATTGGCCAAAGTGGTCCTAGCTGTCTTTGACGAGGCGCACAGGAGCGTGAAGGACTACACTTACACGAAGCTCGCGACCGCGTACAAGGGGAACGCCGACCACCCGCTGATACTTGGCCTCACGGCGTCGCCCGGGGCCTCCAAGGAGAGGGTCAACGCGATCAAGCGGAGCCTGTTCATCGAGAGGGTGGAAGCCAGGACAGAGGCTAGCGAGGACGTCAAGGAGTACGTCGAGCAGACGGCAATCGAGGCCGTCAAGGTGAAGGTGCCCCACGAGTATGAGGAGCTGATTCTCAGGATCAGGGAGCTCTTCAACGACAAGGTGAAGAAGCTTGTCAGCGGAGGCTTCCTGAAGGGCAACAGGATAACGAAAAAAGCCCTCCTTGAAGCGAGGGGAACGATCTCTGCTAGGCTCAAGGCCGCTCAGACAGATGGTGGACAGAAGGGGTACATCTTCGGAGCGATAATCAACCAGGCGCAGGCGGTCGCGGTCCTGCACGCCCTGGAGATGCTGGAGACTCAGGGGGCCCCGACGCTTGTGAGGTATCTCGAAAGGGCAAGAGAGAAGCCCGAGAAGGGCAAGTCGATGGCATCGCTTCTGAAGGACCCGCGTTGGCTCAAGATAGAAGAGGAGTCTACGAGGCTGTACAACTTCGCCCATCCGAAGGTCGGTGTCATGCTGAAGACCGTGAGGGAGCAGCTCGCGAAGAAGGCGGACTCGAAGGTGATCGTCTTCACCCAGTACAGGGACACGATAGATGACATCGTGAAGGCGCTGGAGGCTGCCGGATACTCGTCCGAGAGGTTCGTCGGCCAGTCGGACAGGTTGGGGAGCAAGGGAATGGACCAGCAAAGCCAGGCGAAGACGTTGGAGAGGTTCGGGGAAGGGGAGTTCAAGGTGCTCGTCAGCAGCAGCATCGGGGAGGAGGGGCTCCACGTCCCGGACGTCGACCTGGTCGTCTTCTACGAGGCGGTCCCATCGGAGATCAGGTCCATACAGAGAAGGGGGCGGACAGGAAGAACGTCGGCTGGCAGGGTCGTGATCCTTCTCGCCGAAGGCACGGTGGACGAGGCGTACTATTACAGCAGTCTCTTCAAGGAGGACAGGATGAGGAAGCTCGTGTCAGAGCCGGGCGAGAAGGTCAGGAAGCGGAGAACAAGGAACCCGACTCTCATGGACTTCGTCTAGCCTTTTGTTCAATCTTGCGGGCACCACTCCTGTGCAGGCCTACCTCGATCACCTTGATCAGGTCGGTGCTTCCGACCACTCCCGGAGTCCCGGAGGACATCACCATCTTGTCCCCGCGCGCGACGAGCCGCAGAGACTTCGCCACGGACTCGGCGAGGGAGAAGAGCTGGTCGGTCGTACCGGTCTGCTTCCGCGTCACGGGCACCACCCCCCAGTATAGCTTCATCCGCCTCGCAACCGCTGGGACGGTGCAGAGGGCGATTATGGGCTGTTCAGGCCTGTACTTCGAGACTCTCCCTGCGGTGGAGCCGGTCTGAGTTGGGGCGACGATGGCCTTCGCGCCGATATAGTGTGCCAGCCTGCAAGCGGCCTTCGCAATTGCCTCCTCCATAGGCGACCTCTCCTCCTCCGGTCGTACGTGCCCATACTTGGCAAAGCCCCTCTCGGACGCCCTCGCTATCCTATCGAGCGTCCTCACAGTCTCCAGCGGGTACCTCCCTACAGCCGTCTCATCCGAGAGCATCACAGCGTCGGCTCCGTCGAGGACAGCGGTCGAGACGTCCGTGGCCTCGGCCCTGGTCGGGATCGGGCTGCTGACCATGCTGGCTAGCATCTGTGTCGCGACTATGACGGGCTTCCCAGCCTGGTTGCACTTTTCCACAATCTCCTTCTGGATGACCGGGACGCGCTCTATCGGCATCTCGATGCCCAGGTCCCCGCGCGCGACCATGATCCCGTCTGCCTCTTTGAGGATCGAGTCGAAGTTCTCCACGGCCTCTCGCTTCTCCACCTTCGCTATGAGCTGGGCGGACTCAGACCTTCCGAGTCGCCTCCTCACGGACCGGACGTTCTCCGCGCTCCGGACGAAGGATAACGCGATGAAGTCGACACTATGGCTGAGCCCGAATGCGAGGTGCTTGAGGTCTTGAGCGGTGGGGAATCCGATCCTCGTCCTCACCCCGGGAGCGTTCACCCCCTTTCCGTCGCTAAGCGTGCCGCCGGCTATGACCGTGCATCGCGCTCCGTCGCCGACGTTCTCCTCTACGCGGAGCCTGATCAGGCCGTCGGCAAGGTGGATGGCATCGCCTTTCCTGACCGACTCAAGAAGGGCAGGGTAGTTGACCGAGACCCGGGTTTCATCGCCGAGCACGCTCTTTGCCGTCAGCAGGAAACTGGAGCCCCTTGTTAGCTCGACCTTGCCTTCGCGCAACTTTCCCACCCTCATCTTCGGGCCCGGAAGGTCCTGGAGTATCGCAACGGTCCTGCCGAGGGCCTCGGCCTCCCTCCTGATAGTCGAGACCTCCTCATGGTGAGCTG
Organism: Nitrososphaerales archaeon; assembly: GCA_032906705.1. GTDB lineage: Archaea > Thermoproteota > Nitrososphaeria > Nitrososphaerales > Gagatemarchaeaceae > DASPPF01. Next base: position 3,235 of record JAJTZC010000008.1, on the reverse strand, counting down.
CGTCGTTGCCGTGGGAGAAGTTGATCCTGAAGACGTCGACGTCGGCAGCTATCAACCGCCTTACCATTCTCGCAGAGCGGGTTGCGGGCCCAATCGTGCAGACTATCTTTGTCCTTCTCATCTCGCCGACGCGGGCGGATACCCAAGGCCGAGAATAAAGTTGAGGTAGGAAGCCGGAACGCGAAATTAACCACTGGTCAGCATGAACTCTTTTACTTTGCCGCCCTCCAGGTTCACGAGCGCCCCCCGAAGGATCCCGTCGGAGTATTCGCTTCCGGGGTTCAGGCAGAGGGTCCTCCCGATCCTGACGAAGCCCTTCGACTCGTGAATGTGCCCGTGGAGTCCTAAGAGTGGCTGGTCGGCTTCTATCGCAGCCCTGACCGCCGAACTTCCAGCATGTATCATCTTGATACCAAGGCCTTGACGGACCGGCCTGAGCTCGGAGTCGACAGCGGGGGCCTTGTCGAGTTCGGTGTTGATGGGAGGCACGTGGAGGTTGTAGACCGCAGTCTCGGGATGCCTAACCTTAGATGCCATCTCCTCGATCATTCCCTTCAGCTTCTCCTCGCTCACCTCCCTCGGGCTCCTCCACGGAGTGGGATTCGCGTACCCGAGGGTGATCATCTCGTGCTCCCCGGCGAGTTCCACGACTCTGCCCTCCGGGTTGATTACCTCGGTCGAATCTGTGAGCAGGGCGTCGACCAAGAACTTGTCGTCGTTGCCTGGGGAAAAGTAGCACAGGACCCCTGTTCCCCGCAATCTCTCCTGGGCGAGTTGAATCCAGGCGCGCAGAACCGAGAGGATGCACTCGTTGAAGACGGCCTCCTCTCTGGACTTGGCCGCCTCGATCTCCTCTAATTCTCTCGGATTGGTCATGAAGGAATATTGGCCGGCGTCGCTGAGGACCTTGGTCGTTGCATCTAGCCGGTCACTCCCTACGACTGTGTCGTCGCCGAAGAGGTTGAGTTGAAACTTGCCGTCCTGTCTTTCGACTATCGGGATCAGCACCTTCCCCGTGATGTCTCCACCAAGTATCAGCCGGTCGGCCTTGTAGACCTTGGCTGCGTTGAGAAACTTGCGGAAGCACTTGTCGGACGCGTGAAGGTCGGTGACGAAGAATATCCTTGTCAGGGCGAAATTGAAAATTTCAGTATCGTATTTAACGATGGTTTTGCTCGGTTCTGTCAAGTCTTCGGGACATTCGTGCTTGATGTTTCTCTATCGTGTCCCGATAACTTAACAGAGCCGGCAGTTCAAACCCTAAAATATCGCTCGAACGACTTGGTTGTACTAAGAGGCTCCTTTGAAGCCAACTGACAGGAACCAAGACAGAGGCTCGGGAGCAGTAGTCGAGGTAGTCCACTTCGCAGACCCGTGGTGCTGGTGGAGCTGGGGAGTGGAACCAGTGTTACAGCGGCTGAAGGAAGTCTACGGGGACCGGGTCAAGGTCACGTACAGGATGGGTGGAATGACCGACAACATCCCGGAATGGAGAAAGGAGTACAATTCAGAAACAGACGAGGCGCTGCGCAAGTGGATCTCCGACAGCGCCCGCGCGACAGGTATGCCTGTCGATGCGGACTACATAGTGAAGACCAAGGTGAAAAGTTCATTCCCTGCCTGCTTGGCGGTCAAGGCGGCTCAGCTTCAGGGGGACAATCTGGCCGACGCGTTCTACAGACGCATGATGGAGACCATCCAGGTCGAATCCGTTGACGCAAACCGAGAGAATGTCTACCTGCAACTTGCCGCCGAAGCGGGCCTAGAGCCGAGAAGGCTGTCGAAAGACATCAATTCGAGCGAAGTCATGGCCGCATTCGAGAGGGACAGGGCCGAGATGAACGTGAACTACATGGACCTGGTTTACACGAACAGGTCAACAGGCAAGTCCTTGGTCGTCAGCAGGGCGTTCGACACAGCGCCGCACATCGGAGCCGTTGATAAACTGACATCGGGGAAGCTTGGGAGGAGGACCCCGCTTGACATCCTCGAATATTTCGACAAGCACAGGGCCAATCTGATTCATCCCGTCGAGGTCTCCAGGGTTTTTGATGTCGCAGAGCAAGCTGCAGGGAGTAGGCTCAAGACCCTAGAGTCCCACGGCCTGATTGCTGGGAAGGAGTTCGCCTTCGGGAAGTTCTGGCGGGCTTCCCCGAAGCTCTTCTCTATTAAGGAACTGACCGTTGAACAGGTCAAGGCCTCCCACGTGACCGAGACGGGGTCGGTCAGCTCCAAAGACGAACTGGCGGAGGTGGTCGTGGACGCGGTGAAGGGACTGTACACGGAGGTCGCGCTCCATCCCGAGAAATCATATCACTTCCCTCTCGGCAGAAGGGCGCTCAAACTGGTGGGGTACCCTGACAAGGAAGTGAGGAGCCTTCCGGAGTCTGTCGTCGAATCCTTCGCCGGTGTCGGTTATCCTCACGCGAGTGATGCAATCAAGAAGGGAAGCGTCGTCCTGGATGTCGGCTCCGGCTCTGGAACCGATGTCCTTGTGGCTTCGTTGAGGACTGGTCCAGAGGGAAGGGTGACAGGCCTCGACATCACGGACGCCATGATCTCAAAGGCAGAAGCCAACATCAGAATGGTTGGAGTTAAGAATATCAGGATTGTCAAGGGCGACGCCGTAAAGATCCCGTTTGATGACAACACCTTTGACGTCGTAACAAGCAATGGGGTCCTGAATCTGGTGCCTGACAAACCCAAAGCGTTCAGCGAAATCTATCGCGTGCTCAAGCCAGGGGGGAGGATTCAGATTGCGGATATTGTTGTCCAGAAAGACGTGCAGAAGATCTGCGGCCTAGTCCCTCAACTGTGGGCCGACTGCATCGGTGGTGCTGCTGTTGAAAGCGAATATCTGGATACGATTCGGAAAGCTGGCTTCGAGAACGGCAAAGTGATCAGGCGGGTAGACTATTTCGCTGGTAGTCAGTCGGAGAACACACGAAGACTTACAAGAACCTTCGAAGCCGAGTCCGTAGTGATAACTGGCGAGAAGCCAAGCTCGGACTGAATTCGCCACCCCGACCTCCTAAAGCTACTAGACTGAAACGAAAAGTGTATCCCAACCTTCGGTTCCTGTCACCGTCGTCTTTCAAGGCCTTAGCTGGGGACTCGAGAGGTCCAGAATCCTCCCGCCCTGCATGCTGGGCTGCAATCCACACCCCGCACCATCACTAATTGCGCACACGAAAATCAAAGAGGGTATCAATGTAGCCTGGGAATCCATCTGGGA
>JAJTZC010000007.1:0-54769 GCA_032906705.1 Nitrososphaerales archaeon | reverse complement strand
AGGTTCAGCGAGGCAACGCTTGCAGCGCCGTGCTGCGTGATCCACACAGTCCCTGCCCCAGCGGAGACGCTCGTCGGGGAGATCAGCTGGAAGTTCCCGCCGAGCTTGTGCGGGGTGACCACTGACGTGACGGCCGAAGGGTCGAATGAGAAGAGGCTGCCTGAGTTGTTGAGCGGATTCAACGCCACGAAGTAGGCGTACGTCGAATTGGCGAACTCGACCTGCGTGGGAAGGTCCCTTCCCAACCCGCTCACCGGATAGGTTGATACAACGTAGTTTGTGCTGACCCTTCCGAGTATCGCGGTGCTGCTCAAGGCAGTGAACCACAGCGAGCCGTCCGGGGCCACGGCCAACGTGTAGGGAAAGGTCGCCACGCCCGTGAGATTCAGCACCTTGCTAGCCCCGTTTTGCGGGTTCACTCCCACGAGCGAGTTCTGGTCCCCGCTTGTTCCCCACACCATCCCGTTCCAGATGGCGACGCCCCAGATGCTTGTCTCGAAACCGCATGAGCTTGCCGAGGGGTGCGCGGCGGACGGCCATGGGTATTCAACCAGGGTCCCGTTGCGGTAGAGGTGGCCGACTCCCGGCACGGACTGCTCGCCGAACCACACTGAACCGTCTCTGTCGACAGCAATACCATTGGACCACCGGCTGGGGCTGGGAAGTCCGTACTCTGTCACTGCGCCGAACGTCGTGCTGTGCACCGAGCTCCTGACGGGCTTGGTCCCGCCCAAGGTCATGCACGGCCCTGTCGTTGCGCGCGCGAGTTCGTAGACCAGGAGCCCAGACGTCGCCATCAGCACTACCGTCACTAAGACGATGATAACCCTCCTACGCACCGATCTCCCCTCACTGCCACGATTACGAGTATGCCTGGAAGTCCTTTCCGAGCGAGCAGACCGCTATCTTCTGCTCGAGTATCTCGTTGGTCCCCTCGTAGATCGTCGTCACCCTGGTATCGGCGAGGTGCCTCGCAGGCCTGTTCTCAAGGGAATAGCCCTGTGCCCCGAAGACCTGGACTGTCCTGTTGGCGGCGTCGAACGACGCGTTCGCCGCGAAGTACTTCGCCTTGGCTGTGGCGATATCCACCTCGTCCCTCACCTGGACGTCCGAAGGCTTCTCCTCATACTTCTGCTTGAGGAAGGCGGCCCGGAAGAGAAGCCACCTGGCTGCCTCGAGGTTGGTCGAGATGATCCCGATGTGCCGCTGGACTAGCTGGTGCCTCCCTATCTTCTTGCCATGCTGGACCCTGACCCCAGCGTATCTTACCGCTTCGTCGAGGCAGTCCTGTATCACGCCCACGCAGCCAGCCGCCACGCTCAACCTCCCGCTAGCCAGTCCAGAGTAGGCCACGGAGAGTCCCTTGCCGCGGGGACCGAGGAGGTTCTCCTTTGGTACTTCGACCTTGTCCAGGTAGATCGTCGCCGTGTCCGCGGTGGGCAAACCCAACTTGTTCTCGATAGGCTTTGCTGAGTATCCCGGGCTCGACCTGTCAACGACGAAGGCGCACATCCCGTCCCTCTTCCCCTTTGGATACGCGAAGATCAGGGCAGAGTCAGCGATGGAACCGTTGGAAATCCACGTCTTCTGGCCGTTGAGGACGAACCTTCCGTCCTTTTCCTCGAACGACGTGGTCAGAGCTGCGGGGTCGCTCCCAGCTCCGGGCTCGGTCAGACCGAATGCCAGGAGCTTGTCCCCTCTTGTCGCGGGCGTGAGTATCCGCTGCTTCTGTTCCTGGCTGCCCCACATCTGGACTGTGAGCTGGCAAAGGGCAATGTGCACTGAGAAGAACGTCCTCACGCCCGTCCCTTCCCTTCCAATCCGCTCGATGGCAAGGGCGTAGGTGACCATGTCTGCTCCCTGCCCGTCGCCGTACTTCCGGGAGATCGGGAGTCCGAGCATGTGCGCCCTAGCGAAAACAGGCCTTACCTGGTCGTTGAGCCTCCGTTCGAGGTAGCACCTGTCCTCAATGGGTCTGATCTGCCTGCATGCCCTGTCCACCTGCTCAAGCACAAGCGCCTGCTCCTCGGACACATCGAAGTTCATCTTCGAGAGGCCCATGAACTCATCCTGTTCAAGCAATCCGCGCCGCTACCTCCATCGCTCCTTTCTGACCCTGCTTCTTACGTGTTCCACAACGTCTTCGAGGGAGCTGCCAGGTCCGAAGAGTCCAGTTATCCCCATCCGGGTCAGCTTCGACTTGTCCTCTTCCGGGATGATGCCTCCGCCGACCACGAGGATGTCCTTGCCACCCATCTTCTCAAGGAGCCTCTTGACTTTCGGGAACGCAACCATGTGCGCCCCGTTAAGAAGAGAGAGCGCTACAACGTCCACGTCTTCGTCGACAGCCATCCGAGCCACCTGTTCGGGCGACGGCAGGAGCCCGCTGTAGATCACCTCCATCCCGGCGTCCCTGAATGCTCTTGCTAGGACCAGCGCGCCCCGGTCATGGCCGTCGAGTCCGGGTTTTGCCACGAGGATCCTAATTCTCCTGTGTGTCGCAACGACGGCTTTCTTCATACAAAGCACGCCGGACCTCTCATCTTAGAAAAGGTTTGTGAGGAATCCGAGTCGGGCGACTCGTAGGGGGGTCTTCTCGCTTGGAATAGTGGCCCTCCTTGGCGGGATGGCGATTTCGCTGACGGCGAAGAACTACGCTCCCAAGAAAACCGCTCGACTTTCGAATTCTTCTACAGGATTGCGGGCTCCTTCCATTGTCCCCAGACCCTACTCCCTATTCCTATTATCTCTCCCAGGGTGGCGTACGCCGTCACAGCGTCGAGCATGGGCGGGATTGAGTTGATGTCCTCGCTCTCGAAGGCCCTTTCGACCTTCGCGAGCGTTGCCTTCACCCTGCGCGAGTCCCTCTCTTTTTTGACCTTCTCGAGCCTCTTGATTTGGCTTCTCTGAGCCCTGAAATCGATTTTCAGCGTGTCGATAGGCTTCTTCTCTTCCACGGCATACTTGTTCACGCCCACAACACCGTCCTTCCCACTCTCTACGCGCCTCGAGAGCCTGTACGAGTTCTCTGCGATTTCGCGCTGGAGGTATCCACTCTTGATTGCCTTCAGGATCCCCCCAGCTGCCTCGATCCTGTCGAAATACTTGTACGCCTCCTCCTCCATCTGCTCCGTCAGCCATTCCACGTAGTACGACCCTCCAAGTGGGTCCATCACGCTGGGGACTCCCGTCTCCTCGGCGATGACCTGCTGGGTCCTGAGGGCGACCTCTACCGCCTTCTCGGTTGGCAGGGCCCATGCCTCGTCGTACGAGTTCGTGTGGAGCGACTGGGTTCCGCCGAGAACGCCCGCCAGTGCCTCGATTGTGGTCCTGATTACGTTGTTGAGCGGCTGCTGCCACGTAAGTGAAGCGCCCGAGGTCTGCGTGTGGAACCTGAGCAAGAGGCTCCTAGGGTCTTTCGCCCCGTACTTCTCCCTCATCACTGTCGCCCAGATCCTCCTCGCTGCCCTGAACTTCGCTATCTCCTCGAAGAAGTCCATCGTGGAGTTGAAGAAGAAGCTGAGCCTCCGCGCGAATTGGTCGACTTTCAGACCCGCCTCCATGCCAAGCTCGACGTAGCCGAACCCGTCAGCCAGCGTGAACGCCAGCTCCTGGGTCGCACTTGAGCCCGCCTCCCTGATGTGATAGCCGCTGATGCTGACGTAGTTCCAGGCTGGCATGTTCCTCGTGCAGAAGACCATCAGATCACGAACGAGCCTCAGGTGGGCCTCGGGAGGGTAGACCCACTCCTTCTGTGCGATGTACTCCTTCAGCATGTCAGCCTGGACAGTCCCGCGCAACCTGGCAATTGGAATCCGCTGCTTCTTTGCCACGCCCGCGTACATGCACGTCAGCACAGCTGCGGGTGCGTTGATCGTCATCGAGGTGCTCACCTTGTCAAGCGGAATCCCGGAAAAGATCACCTCCATGTCCCTGAGTGAGGAGACGTTGACGCCGCACCTTCCGACCTCGCCGTGCGCCCTCTCATGGTCGCAATCATAGCCGTACAGCGTGGGCATGTCGAAGGCGACGCTCAGCCCTGTCTCTCCGTGATCCAGAAGGAGCTTGAGCCTCTTGTTCGTGTCCTCCGGCGTGCCAAAACCCGAGAACATCCTCATCGTCCACGTCCGACCGCGATGCATCGAGGGGTAGACGCCTCGAAGGTAAGGATAGACGCCAGGGAAGCCCTGGTCAGAATAGTCTGCGTCCCTCACGTCTATGGGCGTGTAAACCGGCTTCAGCGCTATGCCAGATGCGGTCTGGTAGTCCTTCTTGGACTCGTGTGACTTCCCCACCCAGGGAGCGAAGACTGAATCCTGCCACTGCCTGACCCCCTTTTGGATGTCAGCCATCGCCTGGCTGTCGTACACCGAGCCCTTCCGCCCTCTCTTCTCGACAAACGTCCTCGCCTTCCTCTTCCAGTAGGCATCCCTTCCCCCCCTAAGCAATGCGCAGGAATCCCCGAATCGGTCCAAGATAAGGAATCGCATACAACGGATAAGAATGGCCGTGCCGAGCGTGCGCCGAAACGGATTTTGGACACTGCTCTTCTCGCCAAGAGAGTCGCCAAGGGAGACAGGCAGGCTCTTGCCAGGTCGATTACAGTTGTTGAGAATGAAAGTCCCGGTGTCCGACGGCTCCTCTCCTCAATCAAGCCCAGGGGCCAGGCTTTCGTCCTCGGCCTGACTGGACCTCCGGGGACGGGCAAGAGCACGCTCGTGGACCGCCTTATTGAGCTCTACAGGAAAACGGGTCTGAAGGTCGGAGTCATCGCCGTCGACCCCACCAGCCCAATCACCGGCGGCGCCCTGCTGGGCGACAGGATCAGGATGCAGCGCCACTCCGCAGACTCTGGGGTGTTCATCCGAAGCATGGCCTCGCGCGGTTGGTCGGGGGGACTATCGCGCACGACAGCGCAGGTCATCCAACTCATGGACGCAGCTGGCTTCGACCTCATCCTCCTCGAGACAGTGGGAATAGGGCAGTCTGACATAGAGGTCGTCGGCGTGGCCCACGCCGTCGTTGTGGTATTGATGCCAGGGATGGGAGACGATGTGCAGACCTCGAAGGCAGGGCTGATGGAGGTCGGCGATGTCTACGCTGTGAACAAGTCGGACTTGGAGGGCGCAGACTCGACGGTAGTCAGCCTCCTCTCGGTGGTGAGGACCATGAAGTCACGATCGCCTTCCGTGCTCAAGGTATCAGCGATGAAGGGGGAGGGTCTGGAGACCCTGGTCCAATCGATCGATGCGATCAGGGCCCGTTTTCAGCGCGGCGACACGGAGCTGCTGCTCAGGAGCGCCAGGGGCATGATCTTGGAGATGGCCAAGGGCGATCTCTTGGAGAGGTTCACAAGGTCAGCCGAGGCGAGAGCCGAGAGACTAGCCAAGGATGTCGTGGCGGGGAGGATGACGATCAACAGGGCCGCGGCCCAGCTGACGGGCTGAAGCCTATCTCTTTGACATAGGAACGTAGCTCAACCCGGTCGCCCCGATGTACGTCGCGTCGGGCCTGATCAGCTTGTTGTCTGCCACTTGCTCGTTGTAGTGCGCCATCCAGCCGAACACTCTGCTGGCAGCGAAGATGGGGGTGTAGAGGGGAATCGCGATACCGAGAAGGTGGAAGATAGGAGCCGCGTAGAAGTCCAGGTTCGCTGGCAGGCTCTTCCTCGCCCACATCTCCTTCTCCAGTGCGTCGCAGAGCCTGAACAACCTGTCGTCTTTGCCCCGCCTCCTGAGAATCTCCCGGAGGTACGCCTTGCACAGTTGAGCACGAGGGTCGGCTTTCTTGTAGACCCTGTGGCCAAACCCTATCACCTTCCTTCCCTCACGGAGGGTTCCTTCGACGTACTCTGCCGCCTTCGCTGGGTCTCGCACCTCGAGCAGCATCCTCATGGCAGCCTCGTTTGCCCCGCCGTGCAAGGGCCCCTTGAGCGCTGCGAGCCCAGCAGTGGCTGCTGCGTACGGGTCAGCCAGCGTCGATGCCACCACCCTGACCGTGAATGAGGACGCGTTCAGGTCGTGCTCCATGTAGAAGATGAGGACCCGCTCGAAAGCCCAGAGGTCGTAAGGCTGCGGCTTCTTCCCAGTCAGCATGTGAAGCAGGTTCGCCGCGAACCCTGCTCCCCCTCTTGGCCTCACCGCTCTCTTTCCCCTCGGGACTGCAAAGCAGTTCGCAGCGAGGACAGACATCTTCGCCTCGATTGACGTCTGCATCTCGGCAGCTGTTCGCTTCTTCTCCAAGCTGCCAAGCGCGGAAGTAGCTGTCCTGAGCACGTCAATTGGTTCAGCGTTCTTCCCGAGTGCTGCCATCAACCCGAAGATTCTCCTGTCAACCTTGGACGAAGCGTCGAGCTCGGAGGAGAAACGCTCGAGTCCGCTCCTCGATGGTAGGGACCCGCTCAGCACCAGGAATGCGGTCTCCTCGAAAGTCGCATTCACGGCAATATCCTGTATCGGGTAGCCTCTGTACACGAGAGAGCCGTCCGCATCGCTCCTCGCTATCTTGCTGTCCGCGACCGAGACACCAGCGAGCCCCTTGGGTGCTCTAATCTGTTCAGACAACTCTGCCGCCCACCGCGTCCCTCGGCCTCAGGCCCTCCGTTTCAGCCGCTTGGCCGCTTCCAGAGCCCTCCTGTCCGCTCGCTCGTATCTGTCGTAGTCAATCAAGTCGGTGAACTCCTTCCTACTCATGAGAGTGTCGAGCATCTCCCGCTGGGTTCCCTTCGACTTCAGCTCCTGCAGTGTAGCCTTCACCGACTTCATCATCGCCCTGAACGCGGTCACCGGGAATATGACTAGATTGTAGCCCAGCGCCTCGAAATCAGCTGCTGTTAGATACTCGGTCTTTCCAAATTCCGTCATGTTTGCGAGAAGCGGAAGCTTCACCTTCTTCCTGAACTCGGCGAACTCGTCCCTGTCTTCCAGCGCCTCGGGGAAGATGACGTCGGCTCCGGCCCTCGAGTATGCGAGCGCCCTCTCGACAGCTCCGTCCAGCCCCTCCACGGCCCTTGCGTCCGTCCTCGCAACGATCAGGACCTCCCTGGAGGCCTCCTCCCTCGCGGTGATCACCTTCTTCACCATCTCGTCTGTCTCGATCAGCTCCTTCCCTTCGAGGTGGCCGCACCTTTTCGGCATGACCTGGTCCTCGATTTGGACAGCCGCCGCGCCAGCTGTCTTCAGCTCTCTGACCGTCCTCATCACGTTGGGCGTCTCGCCGAAACCGGTGTCGGCGTCCACGATCAAAGGTACCTTCACCTGGCTGGCGACTTCGTGGGCCGCCGTGGCCACCTCGGGCAAAGTGGTGATGCCCAGATCGGGTAGGCCCAGGAGGTTCGAGAATGCCGCGCCTGAGAAGTACAAGGCCTTGAAGCCCAGCTTCTCGGCGAGCTTCGCGACAGACGGGCTGAAGACCCCAGGGGCTACTACGATTCCCTTTCCCGCCATCATCCTGCGCAGAGTGTCGGCCTGCTTCCCCAAGCCTATCTGTCGCGTGCCGAACCGACCTCCTACTTTAGGTCTATCCCAGAATTCTCAACAGCGTTAAATCGGCACCACCGGCCTTTCTGCCGATGCTCGAAACTCTTGAGCACCCGGCGCCGCGCGACTGCGTTCTCGTCCACGGCGCCGGAGGGAACAATCTACTCTGGAGGAGGACGCTGCAGTACCTCTCCGGAGGCGGAACAGCCATCGGGGTCAACCTGCCAGGACACCCCGCTGGGGAGATCACCTGCAGGACCGTTTCTGATTACGCCGACGCGGTCCACCGGTTCATCACTGAGAAGGGGCTGAGGAGACCCGCGGTGTGCGGTCATTCGATGGGAGGCGCCATTGCCCAGACCCTTGCCCTCAACCATCCCGAGGACGTCGGCTCCCTAGTCTTGGCGGACACAGGCGCAAAAATGGGGGTGCTGCCTGAGATTGTCGATGGTCTCAGGAACCAGCCACTCAGCGCGATAGAGAGGACGATCACGCCGATGAGCTTCTATCAGGTCAGCCTGGAGGTGGCGAGGGAGGGCAGGAACGCGCTTTCTGTCTCCAACCTCCCGGTCTTCCTCAACGACTACCTCGCATGCGACGGGTTCGACGTGCGGGCCAAGCTGCCACAGGTTGCGGTCCGCACCCTGATAGTCTGCGGAGAGGGGGACAGGATGACTCCTCCAAAATGGAGCCACTACTTGGCAGCGAACATATCTCGGTCCACGCCATTTTTCATCCGCGGAGCCGGACACATGGTACCGCTCGAGAAGCCCGAGTCCTTCGCGCGCCTTCTGCAGTCCTTCCTAGCCGAGACTAGTCCGTGAACTCTTCTCCGCCCCGCCCCATCCTCGTGATTTCGCCGACCAGGGCCACCAGGCCCTCCGAGGTAATTGAAGAAACCGGGTATAGGTCGACTCCAAACGCGAGACGCCTAATCGTCCTGAAGAGCTCCGAGTAGAGAGAATACTGGTCGCTGTTCCGCGTCTTCGAGAGCGCCTCCTGGAAGACCGAGGCGTCGCTGCTCCATTCGCCTATCCGCTTCACCCCTTCCCGGTCAAGGTCCTTCTTTGTGAGAACCGAGATTCTGGGGATGTTCAATCGGAGACCTACCGAAGCCGAGAGGAGCGCCAGCGAAAGGAAATTGACGGGGGTGTTCGCCAACAGAGGGTCAAGCAGTAAGAGAAGCACCTTGGAGTCGGCGTTCATCTCCTTCACGATGTACTGGCCGCTCTCCCTGTAGGCAAAGAGCTCCATCTGCCCGGGCGTGTCGACTATGACATACTCAGCCCTGCACGAGTCAATCTCTTCCTGCAGCTGAGGCAGGCTGGTGGCCACCCTGTCGGCCGCGAAGATCAGGGCCCCATTCGGTCCCAGGCTGTACTGCTCCATGATGTCCTGGAGGTCTATCCTCTGCCTGATGTCGACGTCCGGCTCGTAAGGCAGGTTGACCACGCCCGGGTCCAGGTTGACCGCTATGGCGTCCTCCCCCCTGCTGATGTACCAGTTCTTCAGCGCGTTCGTCAGGAAGGACTTCCCCGAGCCCGCGGTCCCGGTCACGAAGGTGAGGTCCACTTCAGGCCCTCTCCCGCCCGAGGCCGGTTGCCGATACTATTGCCGCCCCCGAGGTCGCCACCGCTTCCGAGATTTCCTTCGCCACGGAAGCGCACACCCGCTCGGCTTCGCTCTCCCTCCGCTTCACCGACACTATGTCCAGCTCGATCCTGGAGCGGCCTTCCCTAATGCCGCGGGGGTGAGACTTGATGTACGTTCCAGGATGGAGCTTCAGTTCCGCTGCAATGATGGGCGCGAGCGCCGACTCGAAAATTCCTTCGATTCTCATCCTCGCGGCCCTCCTGTAAAGCTTCCCAAGCCTCCCCCTGACTTCAGGAATGACGATCCTCGCGCATACACTCCTCATTTCTGACGGCACCCCAGGAAGGCAGAAGATCGTCGTCCTTCCTACGACGATTCTCACGCCCGGCGCTGTCCCCAACTCGTTCCTCACGGGCACGGCCCCTGTTGGGAGCGTGGCCATCTTCTTTCTTGCAGGTGTAATCTCAATCTTACCCAATCCCCGCTTCGCATACCGCTCTTTGATGAGTTCGAGCGCGGCATTGTTGAGATTCAGACGCTTTCCGAGGCCCCGCGCAACCCCGCGCAAGGTCATGTCGTCGGGGGTGGGCCCGAGCCCGCCCACCACAACAAGGACGTCGGGCCTTCGACGAAGGCATGTGCGAAGCCCCGCGGCTATCTCTTCGAGGTCATCATCTACCGTGGTGATTTCGTTGATCATTGCTCCGAGGAGGGCGAGCCTTCTTCCAATCCAATGGGCGTTGGTGTTCAACGTCCTCCCGATCAACAATTCTCGACCCACGGCGAGGACCTCGAACCTGACCAAAGCCTGCCACTCATCGGATGCCAACCTTAAAACGAATCTGAAGCCCAACAGCCACCATGGGTTCGCCTCCGCGCATCGTGGTTGGGGCCGGAATCTTGGTCCACAGGAAAGGGAGGATTCTTCTGGTGAAGCGGGGCGAGGAGCCGGACAGGGGCATGTGGTCCTTCCCCGGCGGGATGGTGGAGTTGGGCGAGACTACAGAGGAGGCCGCCGTGAGGGAAGTCAGAGAGGAAGTCGGGCTGACCGTCGAGATCGAACGTCTGTTCGATGTGGCTACATATCTGCCGGGGGGCAAGGGCACGAAGGCGAGGGGCCAGGTGGTCGTCGTCGATTATCTGGGTAGACCCCGGAGAGGGAGGGTGAGGCTCAACCACGAGTCTTCGGCCTTCGGATGGTTCGCTCCGGGCGAGGTGCAGCGCCTAGACGCCACGAGCGAAGTCAAACTCTTTGCCAAGAAGTTCGCTAGGTTGGGCATCGACTGAGCTTTCATTCTTCACGCTGGGATTGTCGGGTGCGCGTCCGCCCCCGCTTCCTACTTCTCTTTGTTGCCGCTGAGCCACCACTCGAGGTAATCGGATTGCTGCCTCGACTTCTTCCTTCTCTCGTCCTCCGTGGGCGTCCTCTGCTTGTACCTGATGTCCGAGAGCTGGTCCCTGGTGAGGAAGAGACCGCACTTCTTGCATCCGAACCTCTTAGTGGGAGTATCATACAGCATCACGCCGCCGCATTCGGGGCATAGCTGGTCCAAGAGATTTCTGGATTCATCCCGCCGAGCCAACTCCTTAACTTTTGCTGTCCGGGTTCGGCGGAAATCCATTAAATATGGTGGAGGTCCGAGCCGGAACGAGAAGCAGTGGCGTCCAAGCTGGTGCTCCCTGGTCCCGCCTCTGAGGGTCTCGGGAAGTCGCTGGCTGCCAAGATGGGCTTGCCTTTGCTGAAGTCCCAGTTCAAGGCATTTCCGGACGGCGAGTCCAAGTTCACAGTTGACGAGAAGGTCTCGGGAAAGACGGTCTATCTCGTGCAGTCCACGCACCCGCCAGTCGACCAGCACTTGATGCAGCTGCTGATCGTAGCCCATCAGCTCAGCCAGGACGGTGCCAGGGTCACGGCAGTGGTTCCCTACCTCGCCTACGCAAGACAGGACAAGGAGTTCATGCCAGGTGAGGGAGTCTCCCTCGGAATCGTCGCCCATCTCATGAGGTCCGCGGGAGTGAGGAGGCTCGTCACCGTTGACATACACTCGGCCGAGGGGCTGGCTCTTTTCTCCTTCCCCGTTCATAGCGTCTCAGCCATACCGAACCTGGCCGAGTACGCGAGACGGAAGCTCGACCTCAAGAACCCCGTGGTGGTCGCACCCGACTTGGGCGCCTCCAAGAGGACAGAAGCATTCGCGGCCCTGTACGGGGCGAAGTTCCTGCAGCTCTCCAAGAACAGGGACAGGCTCACGGGCGAGGTCAGGGTGAAGAAGTCTGCGTTGAACGTGAAAGGAAAGGAGGTGCTGATAGTGGATGACATCATAAGCACGGGCGGCACGGTAAGGGCAGCAGCCGAGACCGTCCTAGACCAGGGAGCGGAGAAGGCTCTCGCTGTCTGCGTTCACGGGCTATTCGTAGGAGACGCTGCCCAGAAGCTCGAGAAGGCGGGCGTCAAGACCATCGTGGGAACGAACACAGTGCCCGGGAAGTATAGCGTGGTAGACGTCACCGAACCCATTGCTTCGCACCTCAGCACCCTTGACGAATAGGTCGCTGGTCCTGCTGTCGGGCGAAGAGACAACGATTCCCGCAGCGGAGGCGAAGGCTCTCTTTCTCGCCTACGACCCCTCCTCCAGGTTCAGCTCGCCCGAGAGGAGGATCATCATCGCAGAATCCAAGGCGGATCCAATGGTCGTTTCCAGGAGGGTAGCGTTCGCGAGGCGAGTCGGCCTTCTCATAGACGACCCTGCCGACGCGGCAGACCTGGTGAGAGGCAGGAAGGTGAGGCTGAGATCCTTCTCGACGGCTGCGTCGAGGAGACCTGTGAATCCCGGTGCCTTGCTCCGCGGCCTCGACGCGGATGTCGACCTTCGCAGGCCAGACTACGAGGTTACGGTCGTCGACGGCAAGAAAAGATACCTGGCACTGACCGCTCCCGGCATCATGGTGCAGAGCTGGCACCTGCGTCGTCCGCGCCGAAGGGCCTTCTTCCACCCTTCCGCGATCTTCCCGAAGCTGTCTCGGGCCCTAGTCAACCTCACCCGGTGCAGAGAGGGTCAGACCCTGCTCGACCCGTTTGCTGGCACGGGAAGCATCCTGATCGAAGCCGCCGAAGTCGGTATCCTGCCGCTCGCGATGGACCAGACGGCTAAGATGGTCGAGGGCTCCCTTGCCAACATGAAGGGTTTCTCGCAATCCTGGCTAGGTGTTGTGAGGGCTGACGCGTTCAACCTTCCGGTAACAAAGGTCGACGGCGTGGCAACTGACGCACCTTACGGCAGAGCCTCCAGCACGAGGGGGAAGGGGGCTGCGAACGTCCTTCATCTTGCAATGGAAACCTTGCCATCCGTCCTCAGGAAGGGATCGAGGCTTGTCATCATGCACCCGAAGCATGTCGCCCCCGAGCCCACCTCGGAGATGGCGACAGAAGAGGAGCACTACCTCTACATTCATAAGCGTCTGACGAGGGCGATAACCATCCTGAGGAGAAAGTAGACTTGGTCAAGCTGACCGTGACTTTCCTCGGAACCAGCTCGGCCACACCGACCAAATCACGGGGCCTGCCAGCCATAGCAATCCAACGTGAGGGAGAGGTCATCCTGCTGGACTGCGGAGAGGGCGTCCAGCGGCAGGTCATGAGCGCCGGGATCGGCCTGAACAAGGAGACGGCCATCCTGATTACACACCTACACGGGGACCACGTAACGGGGCTTCTCGGGCTCCTCCAGACGATGGGCATGTCGCAGAGGAAGAAGCCCTTGACGGTGGTGGCCCCCCGGCCCCTCTCGAAGTGGCTCGAGGTGACCTCCGAATTGCTCCACATCGGACTGACGTTCCCTGTGAACTTCGTCACGGCCAAAGGTGGTTCTGCTTTGCGTGTCGGTGAGTTCGAGATCAGGGTGGCCAGGGCCAACCACACCGTCGAGACCTACGCCTACGTGGTGGCGGAGAAGCCTAGGCCTGGTGTCTTCTATCCAGCGAAGGCCAGGAATCTGGGTGTCCCAGAGGGAAGGCTCTGGTCCAGGCTTCAGAAAGGGCGCAGCGTCAGAGTCGGACGCAGGACGATCCGCCCAGGGCAGGTCGTTGGCCCGAGGCGTCCTGCCAGAAGAATAGGGTACTCAGGGGACACTCGCCCCACCGCAGGCCTGACGAGGTTCTTCAGCAGGTGCGACCTCCTCATATTCGACTCGACCTTCATGGAGAAGGACAGGGACAAGGCAGTGGAACGCAAGCACAGCACCTCTCGCGAGGCCGCGACACTGGCCAAGAATGCCGAGGTGGAGAGGCTCATCCTCACTCACTTCAGCGCCCGCTATCAGACGGCTGCCGGGCTCGTGAAGGAAGCGCGCTCGGTCTTCCCTCGCGCGGACGCAGCGAGGGACGGCATGATGGTCGATGTCGACTACCCAGGCTCGTAGGCTGTAAGCCACTGGAGGACGGCGTCCATGTCCTTGGACTCGATCGTGAGGTACAGCGGACCCAGCGGTGACTCCGCCTCGGAGCCGCACATCGCCAGCACGCCGCTGAGCGCAGCCTGCCTGTTCAGCATGACTGTCGCCCTGTCTCCTTCGCGCCCCGAAGCAAGCAGCCTCTTCGCCGCCCCCCTGACGTGCCTGTCCCTCAGCTGATCGTGGAGTCTTCTGATGCTCCTCGGGTCAACCGAGGTCGCCCTCAGACTCCTCTTCCCCTCCTCTAACGAATAGACCGAATCGCCCAACACATTGCCGATAGCTGCATTCACCTTCGTCGGGTCCTCCGACGGTGCGAGTGACGCTTCCAGCGTCAGCTTGATACGAAACTCAGGCAGGGACATTGACCCAGCGCTCCACGAGCTCGACAGTCTGTGTCGTGAGGCCTCCCGGGGTGTCGTGTTCGTTGGAGATGACCTCGTCTGCAATTGCGATAGCGCTTCCGATGCCGACGTCGAGCTCCCTGTCGTCCCGTCTGAGGAACATCTCGTAGGAGACCGGGTCGTCGCTCCTGGCCCTCCCCTTGAGGAGGGCGAACCTCCTCTGGCGCGAGGCGTGGACAGCCACGAGCAACACATCCGCCGACTTTCGGAACGCCTCGACCTCCGCAACGGACCGGATTCCGTCTACGACAACGTTCTCGGAGCGGGCTCCCTTGATCGTCTGAATGCAAAGCTCCGCCACCGCAGCGTCTCCGTATTGCTTCCTTAGCCCCCTCATGACTTCGCCAGTGTTCTTCTCGTCCGCGGGGAGGCCCCTCCTCTTCGTCTCCTCTCTGATGACGTCTCCCATGACGACCCTCTTCCAGCCCTTTGCAACCAGCGCCTGGGCAGCGGTCGATTTACCAGCTCCTGGCATTCCTGTTATGGCTACGATCCTCAACCGCACACTCGCTTACTGCCTGATTTTATAAGCGAATTCGGGCCGCCAATGGCTGAGAGGTGTTGGCTGTTGCGAGCTTTCGTCGCGATTGACGTCCCCGACATCAATGTCATCGACGCCATGGTGGCCTTCCAGGGAGAGCTCGAAGCGACCCGGGCCGACCTCAAGCTTGTCGCACGCGAAAGCCTCCACTTCACAGTGAAGTTCTTGGGCGAGGTTACCGATGCTCAAGCGAAAGAGGCTGACGCTCGGATGAGGGAATTGAAGCTACCCGCTGAGGATGTGGCCGTACGGGGTGTAGGCGCCTTCCCGAGCCTCGGACGTCCTGGCGTCGTGTGGGTGGGCGTGGCGAGTGATGACGAAGCTAAGGTCTCGGGCATAGCGGGACCAATAGCGCGAGTGCTCAACGGGATCGGCGAGGAAGACAGGAGGCCCTTCCAGGCGCACATCACGGTCGCGAGAGTCCGCCCTGGTCCGAGCAGGCAGAATCTTGAGGCTCTGATTCGTGCAAACATCGACAGGCCCTTCGGGGGCGTCCGCCTGTCCGAGTTCAAGTTGAAGTCCAGCACACTGACTCCCAAAGGCCCGATATACAGCGATGTAGGGGTGTACAGGCTAGGTTGACCATCAAGTCCCTCCTCCGGCAGGCGACGCGGCTCGTGCTCCCGTCTGAGGCTGAGGCGGCGAAGCTCGACGAGCTGGCCGAATTCCTACTGAAGAGGACGCGCGAGGCTGCAAGCAGCCACCCCCAGGTCAGGGACGTGGTCATGGGGGGCTCGTTCGCGAAAGGGACTTGGCTGCCAGGACACGTCGACATCGACGTCTTCATGCGCTTCGACCCAAGCACGCCTGAGGGCGAGTTCGAGGAAGTCGGGCTATCAGTGGGCAGGGAGGTGGCGAAAGGATTTCCGACTGGGAAAAAGTACGCTCAGCATCCGTACATCGAGGCCTCGGTCCGCGGAGTGAAGGTCAACCTCGTGCCTTGCTACGCGGTGGAGGAGCGCAATTGGAAGAGCGCCGCCGACCGTTCCCCGTTCCACGTCAAGCTCGTCGAAGGCCTTCCAGAGGAGCGGAAGACGCAGGTCAGGCTCCTCAAGAGTTTCATGCGAGGAATCGGAGTGTACGGGGCAGAGATCGAGATTCAAGGGTTCAGCGGATACGCGGCGGAGGTGTTAGTGATGGAGCACGGGGACCTTGAGGGTGTGCTGAAGCACTTTGCGGACATCAAGAGGGATGGAGAGGAACGGCTCCTCAGCCTCCCGGACCCGGTGGACCATAGCAGGGACTTGGCCAAGGCCATCTCTAAGGAGAGCATCGGCCGCACCGTTCTGGCTTCCAGAGAATTTCTGAGGAGACCCGCCCTGTCCTTCTTCGGCGAGATGCGTGGAGGGGACAGACTAAGGATGAGGAAGGAGGTGATCGGCTTGGTCTTCAGGCACCCGAAGCTCAGCGAAGACACCCTGTGGGGAGAGCTCCGCAGGACGCTCGCACACATCTCAAAAGCTGTCGAAGAGCGCGGGTTCGCGATTGCGAGGGCTAGCGCAGCCTCCAACAACTCCGGGGCCTCTGCTTTCCTTTTCATCGCCGAACTCAGTTCTCTCCCGGTCCTCGAGCAACGACTCGGACCGACCGTTGACAGAAGGAAGGAGACAGCGGCATTCCTGGCCAAGAATTGGGGAAGAGCGAGACTGGCCTGGGTTGATGGGGATGCGCGCATCAGGATCCTTCAGAAGAGACAGTACACTAACCTCAAGAAGCTTCTTGAGGACATTTCAAGGGGCAGACTCGGTCACATTGGTGCGTCGGACGAGGTCCGCAGGGCAATGTCCAAGAACGCTAGAGTGCTACGAGGAGACGCACTCCGACGGCACGCGGCATCGGGGAGCTGGCTGAGGAGCGCGATCTTGGAGATTGCAAGTGACACTTTCGGAACGAGCCCCGCTTAGCGAGCTCACGCACACACCGTACATCCAGATTCTAACCTACCCCAGAATCTCGTTACGGGCGGCCCGGAGCAGGGTGGTTCAATTGGAGAGGCTGGGAGTCGAAGCCCTGATATTTGAGGGCAGGGCAAAGATAGGAAGGCTCGGAATCCTAGGGGTCGGTACTGTCGGTATTGTCGTCAAGTGTTCGGCGGGAGGATCCGAATACGCGTTGAAGATTCGCAGGACAGATGCTAACCGCCCAAATTTGAATGAGGAATACGAACTGACTGTTCTCGCGAACAGGGCGGGGGTCGGGGCAACTGTCCACGCCCACGAGAGGGACTTCATGCTGCTGAAGCTGCTCGAATACGTGGAACTTTCGGACTGGCTGAGGCAGCTGCGGGGCGAGGGCTCTAGGAAAAGGGCCAGGGAGATGATACATGCATTGTTGAACCAGTGTAGGAAGCTGGACATCATGGGCCTCGACCATGGGCAGCTCAGTAACCTACGGAAGCACGCAGTGGTCGCAGAGGGACGGCCGTGGGTAATCGACTTCGAGTCCGCGAGCAAGGAGCGGAAACCGAAGAACGTGACTGCGGCGGCACAATATCTCCTCGTCGGCGGCAAGGTCTCGCCCTCGGTCAGAAGAACGCTGGGATTGCGCGGGACCGGACGGACCCTTCAACTTCTGCGGCAGTACAAGGAAGACCTCTCGGACTTTTCCTACTCGAAGCTTCTCGAGGAGCTGAATTTGGCCTGACACACGGGTGTCGATGTGGGCTTGCCGCATGTTCTCGCCAGGACGAAAAAACTCCCTAGTCGTGAAGAATGGGGCCGGTGGTATCCGAACCCACGACCACTTGCACCCCGGCCAAGTACCATTACCAGGCTAGACGACGCCCCCACTCGTCGAAGCCCTAGGACCCTTGGATTCGAGCGCTGGCAATGATAAGGCATCTGGAGAGTCGCGAATTGAAGGTCGGGCGTTAGTGACCCATTTCTTCCTCATAGCGCCGAAGGCCTGTGTTCACTAAATCTCCGGAAAGTGTTTGCTCAACGGAGTCGAATCTTGCTCCGGCGGCGATTAGCGTTCTGCCAAAAAAACCCTGAAGGCGCATGTGGTAACCTCAGCCTCCTTTTTCTTTACCTAGCTGCTGTTTAGAGAATTGTCCAGCCGCCATCGATGACGACGCAGGAGCCGTTCATGTAGCTTGACCTGTTTGAAGCAAGGAACAAGGCAAGTTCGGCAATTTCTTGCGGTTCGCCCATTCTGGGAATCAGTCCAGCGACTTTGTTCAAATGCTCCATGCCTAGGGCGTTGGGTGTCCTGCTTCCTATTCCAATGTTCGTGTTTACACCGCCCAAGACCATCGCGTTGCAACGGATTCCTTTGGAGCCATAGTAGGCGGCAATGTTCTTTGTGAGCCCGATTAGCGCATGCTTCGAGACCGTGTACGCCGCTCCCGCCACGCCCCCGAACACACCTGCGACAGAGGCCGTGTTGATTATTACTCCTCCGCCTTCCTTGAGCATGTAGGGGATGATTTTCCTGCTGGCGCGGAAAGGGGCGTTCAAATTGACGTCCATCACCCGTTGCCAGAGCTCGTCTGTCGTCTCAGCCACGGGGGCGACTCCGTCCATTATGCCAGCGTTGTTGCAAAGGATGTCCACTCTGCCAAGATACCCGAGCGACTCGTCGACCATCTTGTCCACCTGCTCCTTGTTCGCAAGGTCGTAGACCATTCCGTTCACCTTGGCGCCTGTGCTCCTGACCTCGGCCACGACTTGGCTAACCCTTTCGGGCACCACGTCTACCACGCCGACCGCGCAACCGCTCTTAGCGAACAAATTCGCAATTGCCTTCCCTACGCCCGATCCCGCTCCGGTCACAACAGCTGTCCTCCCAGTCAGCAACTTTTCTCGGGCTTCAAGTTTCATTGACTTTTGCATTTCGTTTTCCTTAGATGAAAGGGATTTCGCGGTTTACTTAAGGAGGGAGGACAATTTTCACACTTGGAAACGACAAACCAAGCCATGCGTTATGGTAAAAGAACTCGAGGTCTTTTCCGCACCGCGTCACCATGATTGGGCCGTTTTCATTGTTGAGAAATGTGCTCCCGCTTTGACTGGCGCCGGAGCGGTCTTCGATAACGCTGAGCACTGCTAATTGCCAGAGTGAGGTTTCATGGTAAGGGAGGCCAGGGCGCGAAGACAGCCACCGGGAAACTTGGGAATGCATCTTTCGACGACGGTTTCAACGTGCAGGACTTCCCGTCTACGGGGCGAGAGGCGCTCCAGTGACCGCCTTCACTCGCTTCTCGGACTCAGAGACAGCTGGGCGCGGCTACATCTTCGACCCAGACGTAGTCGTCGTCATGGACGAATCCCTCTTGGGCGACAAGGTGGCCAACCCTCTTTCGCGAACGTCGAAGGTCTAAACCGATAGAGAACCCGGGCCAACCCTTGGGTCGACATAGGCGCGCTCTCGCAAGTCCGAAGAATCACTCTAAGCATGAAGAATGGGGCCGGTGGGATTCGAACCCACGACCACTTGCACCCCAAGCAAGTATCCTACCAAGCTAGACTACGGCCCCACCATTCGAAGTCCAAGGACGCTTGGATTTAAGCGCCGACGATGATGAAGTATATTGTGCGTCGGCGTTAGTCTGGCGAGATGGTTCAAAGAGCTATCAATTTGCTACCTCGGGGTAGATGGCAGCCTGGAGACCAGACTGACCGGATTGCCGACGACGGCCGGGTCAAGTCCAGCCCGCCCCGTCAGGCCCCTTGCTCATCCCAACCTGCCGGACTGCGATCTCCCACGCCGAGCTGCGAGACCTCAAAGGGTTAAGGAACCGCGAGCTTCGCGTCCAGAACCCCTCCGCGCGCGAGCAGAAAGGTGGTCGAGAGTCCACCAGAACGCGCAGGACTGACGAGTTCAGCATGGGCAGTAACTGAAATTCTGCATGCCGTGTTCAGAACCAAAGCGCATTTGGCCAAAAGGTGTGCTGTCACCGAGATCCGAACCAAACATGTAGGGCAAGAATTTCAGGACCCATCTGCGATTGGTCTGGGGAGCGAGTTCGGGCCAAGTTCGGCCACAGAACGAAATGCCCTCGCTCGCGGCCGGTAATTCGTCCTTGGTTCGCGTCGAATGTCTACGGTCGGCCTCTGGCGGAAGAAAAGAGCCACTGGGCTGGGGTCGGAAAACCGGGCACACCCCATCTCTAAATCGTGACCCCTAGGTCGCGGCACGAGAAGAGCGTCCAAACGGGCTTGCGTCTTGAGTTTGACTTCGCGCTTTCAAAGAATGTTTCAAAGCAATTTGTTTGACATACATTTATAAGTGAAACACCATGTAAATTCTTAATCGTGGCGAAGTCCTGGAAGAAACCAGTGACTGCTTTTGTAATGTTTGACATCAGTCCAGGGGAAGCGCACGATGTCGTCAAGAAGCTGAAGAAATGGCGGAAGAAAAGAGGAGATTATCAGAAGGGGTCCTATGTTAAAGGAGCGTGGGTCGTCACAGGCGATCACGACGCTATTGCGCACATCGAAGCAGATACCAACGAGCAACTAATGCAGCTGGTCCGAGACATAGCAAAAGGAGGGCCACACCATTCCCCTGGGTCAATCTTAGGCACGCAGACTTACGTAGCGGCAAATGGTCTCTGGGGATGACCGCGGACCCTTTCTTCCGGACAACAGAAAGGTAGACCAATCGTCGTCGGTTGGTCCAACCGAGAACCTCTTACGCGAAGCGCAAGGCCTGGGAGCCAAGTTTGATTGGCAAGCGGCTTCGCTGGTTTACGAAAGGCTCGTAAACGACGCAGTCCGCAACGGCGAATTCGACTACGCGGCCGCAATGCAACGAGAGTTGGCCTTCTGCCGTTTCAAGACGGCTTTTCAAGCTGAGGGCGACAAGGAATTTGCAAGTGCAGTCGAACTAGCGAAGTCAGCCTACCAGTCGGCTATTGGGTACCGCGAGAAGTCCTCTGGGGCCATCCCCAAAGCCCAGATCGCCCAGTTGCAGAGGGAAATCAACTTCGCGGGCTCGTACATTTCGGCGAGCGCTGGCGAGAAAAGAAGGCTGCTGCAGGAGTGCTCGAGATTGGAGAGGGAAGCCCTTGAAGTGTTTGAGAGGGCCGAGGACTCCGGGGGTGCTCTGAAGGCATCAATTTCGCTGCTCGATTCTCTCAGCCGTGAGCTGAACATGGAATGGTCTCCGGCGAAGCGCCTCGAGATAACAGAGGAAGCATTGAGCTTAGGGGGGAAGGCAATTCGAAATGCGTTGGCCGGAAAGGGCGACCTGGCCTGGGCCCATTACTATCTGGGGCTGTTCTCCGGGCAGCGAGTTTACTTGCTCGACGACTCAGCCGCCAGACAGCAGACCTTCTCGGACAGCCTCGAGCACGTGATGAAAGCGATTGAGCTTTCAACCGAAGTCTCGGATCGCCTCTTGCAGTGCAGAGCCAACCTCCTGGCGATCTCACGAGCTGGCGTGAGGGGGTCTCCGCAGCTTTTCAAGCTGCATCTCAAGAGAGCCCTCGATTCGGGTCTCCTCACAAAGGACAACGAGGCAATTGCGGACGCTCTCTTGGCAAACGCCTACGATTTGGTTTGGGAGATGGCTTCCCAGGAAGTACCCGAGAGTAGACTCGCCGACTTTGAGAAATGCCGAAGCCTCACGGAAGACGCACTCACTAGGTACCGTGGGGTCCTCAGCTACGAAGGAGTAGCGAACTGCTATGCCCTAGGATTAGCGCAGGCATACAATAGGCTCGCCTTTGCAGAGGTCGACCAGACCAAGCGAAGTTCCCTCCTGGAAAAGGCCGCGAAATCCGGTAGGGAAGCGCTGGAGAATTTCAAGAAGTCTGGAGCTGTCGGCGACGAGACTCCCGCCCACACACTGATGATTGTCCTTTACTATCTTGCTTCGATCACGAGCGACAGGGAAGGGAAGAAGCGTATCCTGGATGAGGCTTCACAAATGGTTGCCGAGGACCTTCGCCACAGGGAATCGACGACCCCCTTTCACAGCTGGAACAGAGGGGTCGCCCTCTACTACGAGGCCATTATTCACGCAGAACTCTCCAAAACCGACTTGGACCCAAAACAGAGGGTACCGCTGTTGATTAAGGCTTCGAATGGCGTTGAGGACGCCTTGAAGCTCTGCAAGCAACACTTCGAGCCTTCCCTTGACATTCGTCCGAGTGTTGCTGTCGGGCTAGGGACCTACGCGGGCAGACTCCACACCATCCTAGAGGAACTCTACGGAGTCACGGGAGATCAATCCATTCACGAGAAGATGATTTCCTCCTTGCGGGAAGCCGCGGGTTTCTACGAGAAGGCTGGGTGGCCGAGCCGGGCCGCCGAGGCGCATTGGAAGCTGGGACAACTGCTCGACCGGCAGCGAAGGTATACGGGGGCCTCCGACGAATTCGAGACTGCGTCAAGGCTCTACGACGCGGCTGCTAAGAAGACGCCGCAATTCAAGGAATACTTCCAAGATTACGTTTCTTACATGGCGGCTTGGAGTGAGATCGACAAAGCGAGGCTCGAAACCGCGCGCCAAAACTACGGTCAATCGGCAGTCAGCTACTCGAAATCCTCGGAGCTCCTGAGAGGAAACAAGAGGTGGGGCCATTTAGCCGACCACTTCGACGCTTGGGCGAAGCTTCAGACTGCCGAGGCATTGAGCGCGAAGGAAAACTTCTCTGATGCGATGACGACATTCCGCGAGGCCCAGGAGATGTTCGTTCGAGTCGAGGCCCGGTCTAGCGAGAAAGCAGGCCAGCCGCCCGGCGGTGCTGAGGCTGAAGAGCCGATTGAGATTTCGCAAGCGTCATCGCTGAGAAAGCAATACTGTGAAGGAAGGGGAGCGTTGGAGGAGGCAAGGATGCACGACGTGGAGGACGACAAGCCCCATTCCGCTTCGCTGTACGGGCTCGCCGCGAAGCTCTTCGGCGGAATCGCCCAGTCGGTCCAGTCAGTCGCGGAGAGGCATGAGATGACGAGTATAGCCCAGCTCTGTCGGGGATGGCAGCTCATGAAGGAAGCCGAGGAACACCCGTCATTGTCGTTGTACACAGAAGCGGCCGAAACCTTCGCGGAGGCTGCCGGTTCCGGGGCCGGCGAGAGGGTCGAGTCCGTCGCGTCGGCCGATTCGCACTTCTGTCGGGCCATGAACTTTGAACTGGAATTCGAGAAAACCGGCGACCCAGCAGCGTATTCCGAAGCGAAAAGCCAGCTGCAGGGCGCTAAGAACCTATACCTGGGCGTTGACTTTCAGAGGGCGGCCGACTGGACTGAGGCTGCGATGATGATGCTCGACTCCCGCTTGTACGCATTCAAGGCCGAAACCTCGGTGGACGCGGTAGAGAGGGCAAAGCTCTACGCCTCGGCCGAGAAATCGTTGGAGTTTGCAGCTTCGCTCTGCGAGAAGGCGGGCTACCGCTCGAAGAGCGCACTCGTCGAGAGTCAACTTGTCCACGTGAAGCAGAGGGCCCAGACCACACAGAGCTTGGCCGAAATTATGACAGCGCCCTCAATAACGACGCCGAACAACTTGGTGGGAATCCCAGACACAGAAGAGGCAAGAGGCCTCACTGCGTTCGAAGGTGTTAACATTCAAGCTCGTCTCAGACTCGACAGTGAGGTCGAGGTCGGGGAAACGTTGCAACTGCAGCTCGACCTCTTCAACACGGGATTGAGGCCTGCCTCTCTATTGAGAGTCGAAGAGATCTCGCCGAAGGGTTTCAAGCCTGCCCCCGTCCCGGAGCCGTACCTCCTCGAAGACTCCAGTCTGAACACCAAGGGAAGGCTAATCCAACCGCTGCAAGTGGAATCGTTCGTGATTCCCCTGGAGGCGCAGGAGGTAGGCGTCGTAACTCTGAATCCAAAGTTGGTGTACGTGGACGAGGGAGGCAGGGTGACTGTGCAGGCTCTCGCGGCAACCAGCGTTAAGGTTCTGCCACAGCCGGTCTTCGAGTTCAAGAAGGAGAAGGCCCAAGTCATTTTCGAATGTCTCATAAAGGCGTTCGTAGACGACTACATGAGAAAGAGACTCAGCATGGAGCAATCAGGCTGGCGAAGTCTAGTACAAATAGCCGAAACTTCCGATGTGTCCCGTTCCAGCTTGTACGGAAGGGGAGGGAAGTACGGTCCTCTCCTCTACGAGCTCGTGTCAAGAGGGCTGGTTGAGACACGAACCTTCACGGGGCAGAGGGGACGGGGTGGCGAGGTCATCAAAGTACGGATAGCATACAGTAGGGACTCGGTCAAGAGGCGCGTCGACCGAACCATAATGAAGTCTAAATAAATCTTCGAGGCAAAAAAACACTAATCCAGTGGCTTCTATTCCAAATTGGAGTCAACTCAGACATCGAGCAGAATCTTGACCTTTGAATCCACAGTTCGGTGAGTTTCTTCCCGCTGGAGGGTGTCTGAGTGCCATAATGAGCTGGTCTAGTTGCCGAAAATCGTTAACGATTTTTTGCTTCATGCTTCCATTCGGAGGTGAAGACGTTGAACAGAATTCGGAAATTCCTCGCAGGGAAACCCGGCAAGAAGGAGGAGGACGGCCTATGGGTCACTGGGAGCGGCCTAGTATACATTCCACCGGGGCGACTGAACGAGATATCGAAGGTAGTCGCCGAACACCACGCGCAGGAAGCAGAGAGAGCCAAGATACTCGCTTCCGTGAGACGCGTCTGATCGACAGGCTCGTGCGGGAGTGTCAAGACCTTGCCAGGTCCTCCCGCCACTCCGTCTGCAATCGATCCCTCCGTCCGTGGAGTTTGCGCATTATGTTCTCGTGCTGGGTCAGGTCACGGATCCTCGAGTTTGCTCGAACCAGCTGGAACCCTTTGAGCTTTGTCGAACTGAATTCCGATCCCGACTTTCAACGGCGCGATGACCGGGCAGACAATCGGCGGTGTTATCCCGACGCGAACCGAACTCGACCCGGCGGCCCGCCTCTGAAGGCCCTGCACGCAAATGCGAGAACCTGCAAGGATGCAGCGACTCTCGCAGGCCATATTGCAAACGCTTCACGAGTTCTTCGGGGATACATTAGGGCCGCCCTCCCGCCACCATGTTCGTGACAATGTACTTGACAACTGCTTCCGCCAATGCATGAGCAGACGTGCCTCGCCTGCTACCTCTGCTTTCGGACCATCACCCTTGCGGTACACTTCTTGTACACACCTTGGAACCGACCGTCCCTCGGCCCGGGCCATCGCAACCCTTCGATTACCGAGTAACATAGAGGGGTAAGCCACGAACTTGGGAGACCTATCTTTCGAACGAAAGACTACTGAGAAGCGCGGAATGTCCCCAGACAAAATCCATTAGCCCGGGGGGGCCAGTATCCAGTCCCAGCGGTTTGAATCACACCTCTCATGAGCCAACGAGCCGACTCTGGGCTCTGAAGTGCAGTCCAGTTCCCTAACGGTCTGCATTTCGGTTTTTGAACGAAATCCCTGTCCTGAAATCCAGAAAAAATCACCATGTAATTTGCGTCTCCTAGTGCTGCCTATGAATTCGGAAGACAGAAGGGAGGTGAAATAAAGAATGTCAATAAGATCCGCGGCAGGAAAGACAAGGATACTCGTCTCTCTCTCGATCTTCTCGGCCATCGTAGCGCTTACGGCTGGCTTCTACTTGGCCGGAGGGTCGGTAGTCATCGGAAGCGCTGGAGTGGCAACGCAATCAGCTGGACAAAATCCGGCGCAGATCCCAACTGGCTCCACGACGCTCAGCAACACCCTCTTTGGACGCTCCACAGGGGTCGCAAACAGCGCCTGTGTTCCGGTTGGCTCTGCAGAGTACGATTGCGGGACGCCTACGTTCGCCTCTGCAAAGACTGCCACCGCGGCCAGCGAGTACAGCTGAGGGACAAGTAAGGCTGGTCGCAGAGATCAGCCAGGACCATCAGGCCGTCTCGGGGAGGCGTCAACCCGGGACGGCCCCTTTGTTTTAGGAGCGAGTCGTCTTTCATGGCGTTACGCGATATTGTGTCGAATCCGGAACCACGCCCACGCGTGGCTTGCCACGTCAGAATGGAGTAACTCATTTCCGAAAGCTATTCGATCCTATTCGTCAGAGCGCGACGTGGTGAAATCACGGCACAGCAATCGCACACGCACTGGGGTGTCGTAAATGGCGATCGATGGCGGGCAGCACCAGATACTGTTCACTTCGAAAACATTCTTCCATCTCTTCCTCGCACAGAGGACTCCTGGGAGGCCCAGAATCATGACGATGACAACGCCGGCGTCGGTCGCGCGGGGTGAACCGATCTTGCGATGATTTGCTTCTCCCGAACCACATTCTACTCCTGTGCGATCCTCGCAACGCTTATATTAGGTATCACCTAACTTCGTTAGGATGAGACTAACTAGGATGCCCATGAGTAAGAGGGATTTCGACTGTATGCTGTCAGTCTACAGACTGTCCTCCCGGGGCTGGCCCGCCAGAGTGAAGGACGTGGCGGCCCAAATGAAGGTGAGGCCACCCACCGCTGTGGGTTTCTTGGACAAGCTCGCGGGGCTGTCTCTCGTCGAAAAGGGTCCCACGGGCTACAGACCTTCTGACAAGGGAGTCATTTTGGTCGACGAGGCCACCAGAGCTCACAGGCTTCTCGAGACTCTGTTCTCTAAAGTGGGGATTCCCATCGAGGAAGCTTGCGGGATTTCGTCCTCGATTGACAGACACATCGACGTCAAGGCTCTGGCGAAGGTGTGCTCCCATCTGAGCCACCCGGACAAGTGCCCACACGGCATGCCTATCCCGGCGGGCGACAAGTATGATTGACTTCGACCTCCCCGCACACCCTCTGGAGGGTCTGAGCGCGCTTCCTTTCTCTGCTTCGGGTGAACTCGTCGAATGATTGGGAACTCGTTGCTGTTCTTGCTCGGGGGATGTTTCGCGCTCGGAATGCTCCACGGTGTGTTGCCCGATGAACACACATGGCCAATCACCTTCGCCTATTCCGTAGGGGCGGCGACTGGTAAGGGAGGAATCAGGGCGGCCCAGTTTTTCTCTCTGGCATTCACGACACAGCGGGCAATCATGAGCCAGCTCGTCTATTTCGCCGTCGCGATCTTCTTTGTCACATCGGACACGCTAAACGGGCCAGTCTACACGGTCGTGGGCGCTGCGATGGCCATCGCTGGGTTCCTTATTCTCAAGGACAGGGTTCCCCATTTCCATCCGCTCTTGAAGCTCTCCCAAAAGGACCTCGCAAAGCACACTTCCTCTGAATCTGGACCCGAGGGGACTCAAAGGGATGCGGTCCCGGCGCACTGGGCCATGATTCACGGCTTCATTTCAGGCTTCGGAGTGGACACGGGAATAATGACCACCTTCGTCTACCTAACAACATTGCCAGTTTTGGCGTCAGCGGGTTTTTGGCAAATCGGCTGGCTCCCGGGCGCGCTTTTCGGATTGGGAACCTTTGCCGTCCTGATGGTTATTGGTTTCTTCTTCGGCGAAACCCTGCAGGCCGCTAAGCGATTCGGCGCGAACCGAATCGCCGCCTTTGGACGTTTGGTCGGAGCCCGAGTTCTGCTTTTTGGTGGACTCGCGTTCGTGACGCTGGGTCCGGCGTATTATTTCGGTTTCGGGAACTACGTTCCTGTCGATTTCGGAACATTCGTTGTCCTCCTGGTCATGGTGGCGATTACGCTGCCAGTGATGCTTTACACATGGCGAGAGGTGGGTAAGACACCAGGTGTGGGCGCGGTTGGCCGGTTGGATTCGGACCCAAGCGTCCACTCGCATTGATTGAATGAATGTGTCTAGAGGATAGCATTCCAAACCTTACTAATGCCTGTCTGTGAGATGCCTTTGCGCTTGAAACCCCGGGTTCTCGTCCTCCTCCTGCTGGGTGCGATCATCGCACTTGCTGGCCTGACCTTCACATTGCAGGGTCTAGGCATTGTCGGACCGGGGACGAGTTTCATGTTCGAGAACCCTCTCTGGGTCACGCAAGGCGAACTCACCTTCGTGATTGGATTGATTCTGATCATCGCAGCTTTTGCGCTCAATCGGCAACCAGACAGGAAAACAGTCTAGCCGCGCCTGTCCAACCGATCCTTCTCCCTCTCCGCTTCTTCCTCTATCTTCTCCAACCCGAGCTTCAGAACAGACCCGAAGAAGGGCCCGAACAGGAACAACAAGGCTGTGATGACAGTCCCAACCGAGACAAACGCGAGCATTGCAGCGAATATCTTTCCGACCTCACTGACAGGTGTGAAGTTCGGTCCCTGGCCAGTCGCGATCATCGCTGTGAAGTAGAATGAGTCAATGTAGGAATATCCTTCGATGCTGTGAATGCCCAGAGTCCCGATCACGACAACAGCCGCGATGACCGTGAATGAGTAGATCGCCCGCTCGAAGAAGGAGCGGGGGATTCTTCTTCGTCTGACTGTCGATACCTTCGGGTTCGTCCCTTGCCGCCTCTAGCCTCTATCGGCTCTCCAGGTCTCGCATCATCTTGTCGAACTGGTCTTTGGTTAACTCTCCCCTTGCATACCTCTCTCTCAGAATCTGGTGCGCGGGGTCACCCCAGCGCCTGCCGTATCTGTAGCCCCCTGACCTCCATGGCCATGAGAAGGCCCAGCCGATGACCCACACCACAAAGAACACCCCGACAAGCGGCCAGACCCAGAAGAACGGCATCCAGAATTGCCCGGGGTAGTAGATCGGCATTGAGGTCACTCTGTTCCCGTTCGGCCCCGAGAAGAAGATTCCTGCACCTATCAGGACGAACATCAGGCCGAGGCCGACATACGCCCAGGTCCTGCCCCTGAGCAGGTCCCCTTCACGCATGCCATTCAGATGGCCCTCGAGCGGATTTAAGACTGTACCCCCAGGCCTTGGGGAGTCCTCAGCTCCTGGCACGCTTGCTTTTGCGGCGCGCCATGAAGTGCGAGAGCTTCTTCCCGATGTCTTCCGGCATTCTCTTTGGCCTTCCCGCTCGGTCAACCATGACGTCGGTCACCGTGCCCTCTGCGATCCTTTTCCTGCCTTTCGTGATGGTATGCATGTATGTAACGCTCTTGTCTCCGATTCTAATGATCTCTACGGCTACTGTTAGGAGGTCGTCGAATCTTGCGGACGCGTGGTATGTGCAACTCGATTCGGCCGCGACGAATCCCAGTCCTCGCCTCGATAGGATGGATGGCGCGATCCCGGAGGAACGCAGCATCTCCAATCTGGCCACGTCGAAATATGTGTAGTAGTTTCCGTAGTATACGACGCCGAGAAAGTCGGTCTCCGAGATGCGCACCCGTACCCTTGTCCTGAACATTCCGACCTCTCCCACCGCCTTCAGCCAACAACTCTTTTAACGAGTTCGAGGCTCGTCGGAAAAGTTTGTTTCCTGCTTGCTTGTCTGGACTGAACTCTCTGCCTTGGTCGGCGTCCCCTTGACATCGAACAGCGCGGTGCAGCTTGGGCTGAAGGAAGTGATGCGGGCATTCCCTCAAGGCGTCACAGTGGTGACGAGCGATGGACCAGAAGGACCCAAAGGGCTCACCGTGAGCGCCTTCACCAGCGTTTCGCTCGACCCTCCGCTCGTTCTCGTCTCCCTCGCCAAGACGTCAGTTCTCCACGACATCTTCACCCGATCAAGGGGATTCGCAGTCAACTTCCTCGCAGACGACCAGAAATCCGTGTCCGACCGGTTCGCTGGCAGGCATGAAGCCTCGGACAGGTTCGAGGGAATTGGCTTCCGTCAAGGCACGACCGGCTCGCCGCTAATCCCCGGGGCGCGTGCGGTCATCGAATGCACCACGTGGGGGATTTATGACGGCGGCGACCACTCGCTCATGATAGGCCAGGTCGTGAGAGCAGAGAAACTGAACGAGAAGCCGCCCCTCGTCTACTACACCCAGCAGTACACGACGACAGAAAGACCAGAGCAGGCAGGTCCTCCCGAAGAAATGACCTGGTAGCGCATCAGTGTGCGTGTATCAGATAATCCGGCCTGTCAACCATTGCGGGGGGAGAAGCTCTGCGAAGCTTCCCTGTCTTGCCCGACCTGACAAGCATCGCTTCGTTGAACCAGCTGGCTGGTGTCGGGGCGCCCCAAAATGTCTGCCTCCTCGGGTCGTTGAGCTTCCATTTGATCGGTTCCCAGTCTGGGTCTGAGCTGAGGTAATCCCCGGTGTACAGCTCGAGCCTGTTGCCGTCAGGGTCCCGCAGGTAGAGAAAGAAAGCGTTCGATATGCCGTGCCTTCCCGGGCCCCTTTCCATGCTTCCGACTTGGTTGCTCGCTGCGAGCAGGTCTGCACAATCCATGATTGCGTTTCGGTCAGAGACCGCGAAACCCGCGTGATGCACCCTGGGGCCCTTTCCAGTCATTAGTGCAACGTCGTGGCACGTTTGCTTGCGCCTGAGCCACGCTGCCCAGATTGCGGGCTTTCTCCCCTCGGTTTCCGTGAGCTCGGTGCACGTGAACCCCAGAGACCTGGTGTACCAGTCGTAGGCAGCCTTGACCGTTGGCAACAGGAGGTTGAAATGGTCCAGCCTCATCACCTTGGCGCCCCTGTGTTTGTTAAAGCTCTGCAACATCCACCTTTCCCTTTCCATCTCTGAGTAGAACTCCATTGGGAATCCGAAAGGGTCGTCGACCCGGAGCGCCTTCCCTAGCCCCGACTCTGCACCGGCTCTCATCCAGCTCGTCTGGCATCCCTTGGTTTTCAAGAGCGCCTCAAGAGCAAGCAGGTCGTCCTCATCGGAGACCCTGAATGCAAGGTGGCCGGCCCCTGGACGGTCTGACCTCGTGAGGGTGAGACAATGGTGGTGCCTGTCCTCTATGCCCCTCAGGTAGAGGTGGGATGCGTCTGCGTCCGTGAGTACGAATCCCAGCGTGTCGACGTAGAACTGGCGAGCCT
This sequence comes from Nitrososphaerales archaeon, assembly GCA_032906705.1. Lineage (GTDB taxonomy): Archaea > Thermoproteota > Nitrososphaeria > Nitrososphaerales > Gagatemarchaeaceae > DASPPF01. The sequence goes on along the minus strand of JAJTZC010000007.1, from coordinate 24,518 downwards.
TCTTCAGGTCTGTGACCAGGTACTCTATGTGCCCGGCCTTGACGATGTCAAAGGCGGGCCCCATCTTCAAGACGCATCCTCGTCCTGCTCTTGGAGGAACCTCTTCACGCGCTCCTTCAGTGGTTCCTTGTTGTACCAGCTGTAGTAGAGGCTCGCCATCCTCACGGGGTCGCCGAAGAAGAATCGCTCGTACAGGTCCTGCCTGCCGCCAAAGGAACTGCCGGCGAAGTCCCACGCTAGCTTGAAGAGCCTGATCCTCTCCTCGGCCTCAGCGCCCTTTGCCTGATAGTATTTGTCTACGTCCGCCCGGGCGGCCGAGCCCAGTATCTCTTCCGGGGGAATCGCCATGAGGCCGCTCGCCCCGAGCAGCTTTATGGTCGCAGCGAAGGCAGGCGCCACCCTGGGCCACCAATTCCTGGCGGTGTTCAGCGGAGCATAGTCGGGACACATCAGTCCCCAGTTGCTGATTGTAGCGTTGGTCTCGCTCGCGACGAGGCAGGCCTTCATGTTTTCCGCTATGAACATCAGCTCCGCCGTCCTCTCCTGGACCTGGGGGAACTGGTCTGCCCCTATGGTTTCCGCCAGAAGTGTGACCAAGCCAATCACGAACTCGGCTTTCGCAACCTCCCGAAGCGTGGCTTGGTGCGCCATGAAGACTATCGCGCTTGTTGCCTCGCTCACCCTGTTTGCCCTCTCCGGGTCTTCGAGTAGGAAGACTCGCTCCCAAGGCACAAGCACGTCGTCGAATACGACGACAGCGTCCTGCTCGTCGAACCTCGAAGCCAGCGGATGGTCGTAGTTCGAGGTGGACGCGAACGACTCCCTGCAGATGAACTTCAACCCCTTGGTCGCGACCGGGAGCGCGAAGGCCATCGCGTAAGGTAGGTCGTCCTGACCCGTGCGGACGAAAGTCGACGGGAAGATGATGATCTCGTCTGCTATGGGGAGCGTCGCGAGCATCCTCGCGCCCCGGACCACGACCCCGTCGGATCGCTTTTCCAGGACCCGCGCCGCTATGAAGGGGTCTGCCTGCTTCGAGGGACCAACCGCCCTGTTGACTTGGGGGTTGATCAAGGTGTGCGTGAGCAGAAGGTCGTTCTCCCTGACGTATTCGTAGTAGTTCTGGATGTTCGCACCGAAGTCTGCCTTCTCTTTGGCGAAGAATTCCTTTGCGGCAGCCATGGCCATGATTGCACCGTTGAGGTAGTCGGCTGTCCTCCCCAGCGTGCCGCCTGAGAAGTCCGCCCACGCCTTCATCATCCTAGTCCTCCTGGCGAGGTCCTCCTTGGTCTTCGGCTGGAGGAAGCTCATCCCGACCCTATTGCCGGTCTTGGGAGACCTGTAGGTCATGGTCTCGACCAACTCTGGGCTGTGCTGCATGTCATAGAGCGCGGCCATGCTGCGAGCTATTCCTTTGAATGCGGGATGCTGGGAGACATTGCCTGTGATCCTCTGATCCCCATACCAGAGCTCCCTCTGCTGGTTGTCGAGCCTCTCGAGAAACTGTCTGCCCGTGCGAGCTCCGGTCACGTTCTTCCCTCCCTCCTTTGCTCTGCAACAGGATTCCACAGCGTCCCTATCCCACTTATCGTCAACTCGAGAGTTCCTTTCCCGGGCGGCAATATGAACTCTGTCGGGTCCGATGTGTCTTTGGCACCAGCCCATCCGACGCTGCCGCAGGATACAACGTCCCCCGGCTCTAGCGTGAGGAAACCCGAAACGTATGACGCTATCTCCTCGGGGCTGAAAAGATACTCTGCTGTGCTCCCCTTCTGAACGATCTCCGAGTTGAACTTCGCCATCATCTCGAGGTTCGATACGTCCGGTAGTTCGTCGCTAGAGACTATCCACGGGCCCATCGGGCAGAAGGTGTCGTGATTCTTCGACCTGAAAAGAGGTCCCCTCATGAGGCGCTTCGCTATTATCCCCGTGGCCTTGTCCCTTCGGTAGGCCTCGTAGGCGTCATCCCGCGAATCCTTGGGTGCGGTGATATCATTGAGAATGGTGTATCCGAAGATTGCTTTCTTAGCCTGCGCGGGCGTCGCTCCCGAGATCCTTCTCCCGACCACCGCTGCGAGCTCCACCTCGGGCCTTATACCCGACTCTGCGGCCAGAACGGTCACCCCGGGGCCGATGACGGCACTCGGCGCCTTCATGTCCAGCCTCGGCCTATCCAGTCTGACATCCCCACCTCCCAGCATGCCCTGCGTGTTCACTATGGCGGCAACGATCTTCCCCGGCCTCGGGATTGGTGCGCGTAGCTTCACTCGAGGTAGCTGATGAGCCCTGCCCTTCTTCAGCGCCTTCAACGCGTTCCCTGAATCAAGGAATCCTTTGACGCTCTCCGCATTGGAAACCTCGAAGACTCGTTCATCGTCCACTATGCCTAGACGCCCAGCTCCTCGCCTCTCCTGCAGCGGAACGAAGGTGCAGAGCTTCACTCTGGCCCTCGCCCGCAGCCACGGATTTATACCCTTGACTGCTCTCGCGGTGCAGTTGTCCGGGCATCCCCTCGTACCCAGCGACCACTCGGCGATAGAACCCGGTCCATGGCACTACGGAGCCGACTACGTTTCAGTCTACTTCAGGGCGAGCGCGGACCGTCTCAGATCCTTGATCCCCGAGCCGTTCAGGTTAGAGGAGGGTGACTGCATAGCCTACGGCTGTGAAATCGTCTCGGTGAGCGATTCGAAACGATCGATGGTCTCCACACGTCCAGACCGGACGCTCTACCGAGAAGCGGCGGTCGGAGTGAGATGCTCGTTCGCAGGGAGGCCGGGCGTCTACTTCCCGGTGATGTGGGTGACGACCGAATGGGCTTTGCTGAGGGGCCTTCTCAACGGCTACCAGAAGAGGCTCGCAGACAGCATAGCGATCACGAAATTGCACCCGCTCAATCCCGGCTTGGCGCCAATCGGCCCAGGCTCGGAGTTGTCTGCCTTCTGCATGAAGGGTCCTGAAAATGTCCTCTCGCTGCGGGCCATCGTGCGGAGAAAGGGCGAGCCCAAGGACCTTCAGAGTTTCGGGGCCACCTACGGGATGCGCATGTTCCCACGGACGGACGAGAGCCAGGGCGCTGTGGCAGAGGCTGTAGAGATATCGAAATCGAACTCCAGAGTCTCGGACGTGTGGCTCGGAGACGGTTCGCTCGAGACTCCGTTGGACTTGGGTAAGACAAGAGTGACTGGAGGCGCCGTGTACAGGTCAGGGTTCACGATCTCTGGCTCCAGAGTCCTTGCCAAAACATAGGAACGATTAAATCGCCTCTGGCCGTTTTCTGCCTAGGATGCAGTCCAGGTCCGATGTGAAGACCCACTCGAACTACATCGGCGGGCGCTGGGTCGCCTCGTCTGGCGGGACCTTCGAGAGTCGGAATCCCGCCACCGGTGAGCTCGTTTCCAAGGCGGCTCTCTCTACTGCCCAGGACGTCAAGGCCGCGGTGGATGAAGCACGCAAGGCATTCGACTCCGGCACCTGGTCGTCAAAGAGGCCCCAGGACAGGGCGAAGGCTCTGCACGCGATCGCCGACCTCGTCAGAAAGGAGGTCGAACGCCTCTCGCTCACGCTGACCCTGGAGAACGGAAAGCCGCTCGCGGACTCGAAGGGGGAGCTGCTCAACGCGGCCACCGTCTTCGACTACTACGCCTCAGCCTCGAGGCACATTGTCGGGAGGATTCCGAGGTACAGTGGCACCGACGTCAGCCTCGTTGTCCACGAGCCCGTCGGCGTATGCGGATTGATCGTTCCCTGGAACTCGCCAATCTCCCTACTCTCCTGGAAGTTGGGCCCTGCCCTCGCAGCAGGCTGCGCTGTGGTAATCAAACCCTCGGAGTACACTCCAGGCATCACCATGGAGTTCGTTGGACTCCTGGACTCAGTCGGTGAGATACCGAAGGGTGTGGTCAGCGCAGTCACAGGTCCGGGGGACCCCGTCGGGAGCGAACTCGTCAAGAGCAGCGGGGTGGACAAGATCTCCTTCACTGGTTCGACCGAGACTGGGAGGAGGGTCATGGAGATGGCCGCGGCCAACCTCAAGAAGGTCAACCTTGAGTGCGGCGGCAAGTCGACAGACATCATCTTCGACGACGCCAGCCTGGATGCTGCGCTCCCTGGCGCTGTCTGGTCAATCTTCAGGAGCGCGGGGCAGTCGTGCAACGCAGGTTCGCGCCTCCTCGTGCAGGAGACCGTCTACGCGTCTTTCATGAAACGGTACATCGAGGCAGTGCGCGGAATCAGGGTGGGCAACGGCCTGGAGCCGAACACGGAGATGGGGCCACTCATTTCCGCTAGACAGCTCGACAGGGTCCTCTCTTACATCGAATCAGGTAAGAGCCAAGGCGCGAGAGTATCTCTCGGAGGCCGGCGACTCGCGGGCGACGGATTCGACAGGGGCTTCTTCGTCGCGCCAACCATATTCGAGGCAGTAGAGAGGTCGATGAAGATTTTCCAGGAGGAGATCTTCGGCCCGGTCCTCTGCGTCCTGCCATTCCACGACGAGGACGATGCGATAGCGATAGCCAACGACACGAAGTACGGTCTAGCAGGCGATGTGTGGTCGAACAACATGACGAGGATAATGAAGGTCTCCCATGGAATACGGACTGGGACGCTCTGGGTGAACAGGCACCTCAACCCCGGGCCCGAGGTCCCGTTCGGGGGCTACAAGCAGAGCGGCATCGGGAGGGAGACAGGAATGGAGGGACTGATGGAGTACCTTCAGACGAAGCACATCAGCCTGCAGCTAACCGAGTCCTCAGAGCGGGTCAGAAGGTAGCAGTCATTTCTTCCTGGACTTGCGCTTCTCAGATATCTTGACTCCTCGCTTCCCGAGCTCTGAGACAAGCACTCGAACTCCGTCGCCTCGAACAGCGTTCTCCGGCGGAATGACTCCCTTTCCCCCAATCCCTCCTGAACCCACCATCTGCGTGACGATTGAGCATGTGAATCCAGTCGTCCTGCCCATCGAAGTTATGTCGTTCTTCCTGTCGTATCTGTCGACCATGTCATAGACAATCCCCACGCTTGGCGCCCTGGCCTCTACCCTCATCACAGTCATGTCGTAGGGCGGCCCCTCCCCCAGCTTCCTCTCCAGAACCTTCCACGACATCTCGATCGGACTCACCTCGGCTCCCTCAAAGTGCAGCTTCTCAGTCGAGAAGAAGCCTGACTCGAGGAGGAGGTTCATCTTCTCTGCGTGCCCTGGCCACCTCAGCGTCTTCTCGTCCATTTCCCTCATCCCTCTCATCGTGTAGACCAGGCTCGCCAGGCCGTCAGTGCAGAACGCCTCGAGCCTTCCGATGGGCGAAGGAAACTCCACGGTTTCGACATTCGAAAAGGGGCTGACCTTCACGATCCTTCCTTTCCTGAACACACGCGCGGGGTCCGTGTACTCCCTGACCAGCCCCACCACCGAGAAGACGAGCCTGTAGCCGTACGGAGGACGCGGTTTCTGGGGTAACCCCCCAACGAGTATGTGCCCTTCGTCCGCCCTCTTTTGCGTGCGCACGCCGTGAGCTAGCAGGATTCCACCGAGGCCGGGCGCAAGGCCGCAGCCTGGAATGAGAAGGCCTCCGCTCCGTGTCATCGCATCGTTCATCTCCATCTGCGCGTCCTCGAACGCGATGTCGACCATCTTAGCTCCCACCTCAACGGCCGCCAAGTTCGCCAGGTTGACCTTTCCGTGCGGAAGCGCCGAGGAAACCACATCGAATCTCCTCACGAAATCTGCGGTCTTTGCCCTGTCGCCGACGTCGAGAACCTCGGTATTCATTTTCCCCCCTCCAATCCTTCTCCTCGCCCTCTCAAGCCTCCCCTCATCGATGTCAGCCACGACAACCTGGTCGACATCGGGCGACCTCGCGAGGTCCCAGGCAATCGTGGAGCCCATCAGGCCAGAACCTAGGACTCCGACTTTCATCGCATCGCAGACCGGCTCCGGCGTATTAACGGTTCAGACGCCGTCACGTTAATTAGTGGAGGGCATTCGGGGAACTCATTGGACCTGCGCAAGTCACTCGACGAGCCGCTTTCAGACTACCTCTCCAAGGATTTCGTCAGTATCTCGATGGATGACACGGTCGTTGAGATAGCGCGGGCAATGCAAAAGGCGGGTGCGGGCGAAGCGGTCGTCTTCAGGAACAGCGAGCCGATCGGCATCGTCACGGAACGAGACATCCTATTCAAGGTCGTCGCGATCGGCAAGGACCCCTCAAAGACCCGGGCCTCCGATGTGATGAGCTCGCCGGTAGAGAGCGTAGAGGAGAACGCCAAGGTAGGAGACGCAATCGCGAAGATGTCCCGACTCGGAGTCAGGCGCCTTGTCGTCATGCGGGGCAGGACAGCCGTGGGGATGGTCACTCAGAAGCAGATCGTCTCAGGGCAGGGAAAGGTCGAGCTGCCAGAGCTCGCCACCCCGAAGGGTTTGGCCTGTCCTTACTGCGGGGCCATGCTGAAGGACGCGGACGAGCTCTCCAAGCACATGGACCAGCTCCACGTCGGCGAAGGGCTTCTCGGAGGCGACCGCAGAAAGTGGTAGGCCTACGCTAGGAAGTACTCGATCGTCTGACCCACCCAGAGAATCCCCTTCTGGAAGTAGTCCAGCCTGAGGTGCTCGTTGGGTGCGTGCATGCCGCAGTCCGTGCTCGAGACCCCTATCGATACGGCCGACGCCCCGTAGTCGCGGGTGAAGATGTAGAGCGGCCCCGTACCGGGTGATGATACCTCCACGTTGGGTTTCTTCCCCCAGACCTCCTCGCCGGCCCTCATCGAAGCCTTTGCTAGAGGGTCCTTGGCGCTCGTCCTCGCTGCTGGCTCCATGCTGTTGAGCTTGACCTCAACGTCCCCGAAGCCGTTGTCGTTCAGATGCTTCTTGAGTTTGGTAAGAAGGTCCTGTGGGTCTTGGTCCGGGACGAGCCGGAAGTCCATCTTGCAGTGAATCTCCTTTGGGAGCACTGTCTTGGAGCCGGGCCCTTGGTAGCCTGCCCATATTCCAGCGATGTTCGCCGTGGGGCGTTGCACCAGCGCCTTCTTCGCCTCCCGCGAGGCCAAGCCTCCGGCGAAGGTCTTTGAGCCATGGGAGCTGAGGTACTCCTTCTCGTCGAAGACCGACTGATCAATCAGTCCTAACTCTTCCTCGGTCAAGTTCTCGACCGCGTCGTACCAGCCGGGCACGAGGATCCTCTCGTTGCTGTCTTTTATCGTGTTAAGGAGTCGGACCATGCGCCATGGCGCGCTCGGCAGCACGGCCGCCGTGCTGCTGTGCTGGTCCGCCTCCAGACTTTTCAGCATGAACTCCACGTAGATCATCCCTTTCATCCCGAGCGAGATGTTGGGCCTCCCGTCCATGTCCGTCTCTCCGAGCTCCCAGATGACTCCGTCGGCCTTGAAGAGGTCGTGGTTCTTTGACACGTAGTCATGGAGGTGGACGCTGCCGGTCTCCTCCTCTCCCTCGAAACAGAACTTCACGTTGCATGGAGGCTCGCCCTGCACCTTCATGTAAGTCTCGACCAGCTTGAGCCTGGACACTAGCTCGCCCTTATCGTCGGCCGCCCCCCTGCCGTAGAGGATCCCATCTCTGATCTCGGGCTTGAAGGGAGGAGACTTCCAAAGTTCCAGCGGCTCCTCCGGCTGAACGTCGTAATGGTTGTAGAACAGAACAGTCTTCTTCGACTTGCTCGACTTGATTTCCCCGTACACCAGCGGTGCCGCACCATCCAACCTCAACACGCGGGTGCTCGCCCCGATTTCTTGGAGCATCTTCTCGACGAGCGAGGCGCACTCTTCAATCCCCTGCTTCCTTGCGGAGACGCTCGGTTGAGATACCAAGCGTATCACATCTCGGGCAAACCTCTGCGTGTTATCGCCCACATATTTCCTGAATTTCTCGTCCAAGTCCCGAATTTCCCCTATTCTCACCGCCATCCGCTGACGGGAATTAAACGTTAGAGCCGCCATCCACCCTTGAATCTCAACAGCGACGGCGAGTTCCAGTACGGGGCCAAGGAATCAGATTCCACAGCTCTGGCGGCCGGAATCTTTGGTACTGTCCCTCCCTGACAGCTTCACCCCGACCTGGTTCTGTACAGGCCACCCGCTCTCACCAGAGCATACCTTCCGCGGGGGACTAGCTCTTTTGCGAACCACTCTGAGCCCGCTTCTCGAACACTCGCTTGTACCAAGGAAGGAGGATGTCGACGTTCCGCTTGATTATCATCTTCAAATTCCATTTCTCGGTGTCAGGGACGCGCAACTCCTCTACTGCCTCCTCGGGCATCGTTTTTCGCGCCGCGGCTTCCCGCATCTTCTGGTCGAACCAAGCGATGTACCTGGAGAGTCTAGTCGCCGACCTCCGCCCCGTCACTCTACCGTGTCCCGGGACTACTGCCTTGACCCTCATCCGCTCTATTCTGCGGAGTGCGCTTATCCAACCGCCAACGTCTGCATCCTCCAAATTCGGATGGTACGCCTCCCAAACCACGTAGCCGGCGAAAAGCACACCGTCGTCTGGCAGGATAATCATGGTGTCTCCTCTGGTGTGTGCAGCTGGAGGATGCAAGAGTTCCACCTCCTTCTCCAGCAGGTTCAACAGAGTGTTCTCTGAGTAGCTGAGGGACGGGGCTGTGACTCGCAGACCGCTCATTGCCTTCCTCAGCCTTTCATCGTACTTCCGGTAGCCCCGAATCCTTGTCTCGTCGAGTTCCTCCACACGCGATTTGCAGACTGAGTGGCCTAAGATCAACGAACCTGCATGGTCGAAGACGGAGTTGCCGAACACGTGGTCCGAGTGGTCATGGGTGTTTATGACAAACCGGACTGGGGGCGTGTCCTCTTTCGGATTCCCCTGAGGAGAGAGGTCACCGCACCTCGGGTAAGCCCAGTGTCAATCACTATCACTCCCTCCTTTGCCACTGTGAAGCCCCGATTGGCGCCCCACCCTTCGTAAATCTCGTCGCCCGAGACGATTCTCAGTTCTGGTTAGAGACCTAACCTATTAGGCGGACAACCTATTTGTTATAACCTGCCTCCCACGTCGAGTAGATGGACAGGAGTCCGAACTCGAACATGGGTCGAGCGATTGGGCCGACAGGGAGCAGGGCAGGCCGGCGTATTCAGCGTGTAGTCATCGTGGCACTCGTTGTTCTGGTCCTCCTTCCTCAAGCTAGCGTGGCACATTCCGAGATGCGCGAGGAGCCAAGTTGGCTGGTTTCCCACTTCTACAACGGCGCGCTCTCGGTAACTACGGACTCTGGCGGCGGCCAGTGGCAGGGAGCGAAGATGCTTACAATCGACGCTCCCAACGCTACCCTGATGTCCATTAACAATGGAACCTATTTCCTCATTCTCGTTCAGACGGAATTCAACGGCTCCCTCGACAAGGCAGGAATCGCGCTGAGCTTTGCACCTCCAAACTCCAACGGTACCACGGAACTCTGGTCCTGGACGAAGAACCAGTTCATCGGCCCGGCCGATGTGAAATCGGCCGGCGAGCTGTCAGCCAGCACACTGAGCGTCGTCTTCGGCGCCCCTACCAAGTCAAGCGATTCGCGAGTTGGCCTCGCGATCGGTACTCCCTACGCAGACTTGGTCAAGGTATCAACATGGGCCAACGGCGCAGGTCCGCAGTCTCCGACATTCGAAGACTCGAATCCCATCGGATTCGAGCTCGTGCCCTACATGGACCACTATCCCAAAGCTCCCTTGTTCTACTCTGCCGTCATCCTTGTGGCCGGGGTTGGTTTCCTCTTCCTAGAGGATAGGAAGTACAGGTGGCCTCGACCATGAAGGGAACAGCCTGGCTCCGGGATAGGCTGGGTCTGGGAATCTTCCTCGACCACATGATTCCGAAGCACGCAAACAGTCCTACCTACGTCATCGGCGGGTCCGTAGTGGTCCTGGGGATAGCTCAGGGCATTACGGGCGTTCTGCTCCAGCAGTTCTACCACCCGATGCCCGACCAAAACGCCGCGTATGCGTCCGTGCAATTCATCACAGGCGACGCCTTGTGGAACTTCGTGAGGAACATGCACTATTGGGGGGCGCAGCTCCTTCTGATCTTGGTGATCCTGCACATGATGCGAGTATACGTCTCGGCTGCCTACAAGAAGCCGCGAGAGATGCTCTGGGTCGCCGGTGCGGGCCTTCTCGTAGCCACCTGGCTCTTGCTTTTTACCGGTAGCGTCCTGAGGTGGGACCAAGAGGCAGTGGAAGCACTGGGGCACAACCTCGAGCTCACCGCATTTGCCGGGGTGCTGGGATACTGGTTCGACCCATCTTTCGCACCAAACGTTCCCATTCTCATCAGAATCAATAGCGCACACGTCACCATCCTCCCATTGATTGCTCTCGGTCTGGTCGGGGTCCACGTGTACCTGATCAGGGTCCTCGGAATATCGGGCGCTGGACGGGACTCGGAAACCCAAGAACCACAAGTTCCATTCTCCACTCACATAACGAGGATGACAATCTATGGACTCCTGGCAATCGTGCTTGTTGCAGTCGTATCGGTTGCAATCAACGCGCCGCTCACAACGCTAGGCAATCCAGGAATCGAAATCTCGAAGCCTGACTGGTACCTCCTTTGGGTGTACACCATTGAGAATTACTGGGGACTTCAAGCCGTCCCGTATGTCCTGACCCCAGCCCTGATTCTGATCTTGATCGCGCCTGTCCTGGACAGGGGAAGCGAGACTAGCCCCAGAAAACGCAAGCTGATGGTCGGCCTTTTCATCATCGCCATCGCGCTGTTCGCAGCGCTTACAATTGGCGCGGCTCTTCTTCCCCCGCAATCACATCTGGGCTGAAAGTGATTGAGAAGAACCGTTGTCTTTCTGCTCCTGGTGATTGCTTCTCTGGTCGCATTCCTCTCGGTCGCGGTATGGTATCTCTCAAACTATCAGACGGGAAACGGGTCGATGGTCGGAATCATGGGTCAGATGATGGGCAACCAGTACGTCAATGGTATGGCATCTCCGATGCCCCCCTACGTCTGGACAACCGTCGCAGCAATCTTCGTGCTGATGGCGGGTGGAATCGGTGGACTGGTCTACTATCTCGCTCTCCCTGAGATTAGGATGATAACCACGCCCTCCGAATTACCATCGAAGACGGGAAACAATACCGACAATACCGGCAATACCGGGGAAGATTGGGCAGTGATGCTTCGCACTTCAAAGCCAGAGGAGAAGAAGGTGCTTGAGGTAATCGCGTCGCACGATGGGAGGTATCTTCAGAAATTCGTAGTCAAGGAATCGGGTCTGAGCAGGCTGAAGACGCACAGGATAATCTCTAGGTTCGCGGAGAGAGGGATAGTCATGGTGGCCAAGAAAGGGAACACAAACGAAGTATCTCTTGCGCCTTGGTTGAAGAAACCCGCGGGAGATAGCAAGGACTCGGATACCTAGTTCATTCAGCTTCATCGCCGTATTCCATCAATAATTGCAAAGATTGAGCGCAACTGTTTCACCGAAACTGTTTCACTGTTTCGTTTCAGCGAACTACCATAACCCCATCCCGCGTATACTACGGCCGGAGGTGAAAGAAAACGAAGAACAGCTACATCGTCGTCTTGGGACTGGGCGTGGCAATCGCCGTAGTCCTCTCGGCCGGCACGGTTTACGGAATGATGGGATGGGCGCCATCACAGCTGGGCGCGTATCCTGGAGGCATGATGGGCGGATTTGGATACGGGAGCGGGATGATGGGAAGGGCACCGACGTACGCGGCGGGTATGATGGGAAGCGGACCGATAATGGGTGGCTACGGAGGAATGATGAGCCAGTATCAGCGGTACACGGCAAACTATCCAAGCCACGTCTGGAACACGACCGCGGGGGGCGCGCTTGTCGCCATCGCCAACAACGCCTTCTACCCCACAGCTCTCACCATCTCCAAGGGCACCACAGCGACGTGGGTCAACATGGACTTTGTGCAGCACACTGTCACATCCGGGTCGGAGCAGGCTCCGGCGAACCTGTTCGACTCGCACGAGCTCAACCACATGCAGAGCTTCAGCTACACCTTCAACACACCAGGGACTTACACCTACTACTGCGATGTTCATCCCAACATGATTGGAACAATAACAGTGACTGGGTAGGGGACCTCCACGAGAAGGTGGACCCCCTTCCTTCGCTATTTTTCAAGTAAAGATTTCGACCCTCCGGCGAGGGTAATCACATTTTATCACAAAAAATACCGCCGCGCTAAATATCTCTGTCCTCCCAGTAATCCGATGGCCATGTCGAAAACGAACGGGGCTGCAGGAGTGTTCTTCTTGACTAATCTGGACTGCAGCGGTTGTGCCGGGATAATTACCAAATCGCTCAAGAGGATTGACGGAATCAGGAATGTTGGAATCAATTACATCACTGACAAGGTCTACGTGAGTTACGATCCTACGAAAGTGACACCCGGCCAGATCAAGAAGGCAATCGAGAAGGCAGGATACAAGGCGTTCGAGATTACGCATAGAAGAGGGATGTGATCGTGGCGAAACGCGTTGTTCGTGTCAGCGATGTCGTCGGACTGAGGACTTTGGGTTTGTGGAGTCTGAGGAACTCCCTTTCACGCCTGGTCCGGTGAGGGGAGGAATAGCCTAGATTGCGGGTTCTAACCTCGGTGGCGATTGTTCTATTGGGGGCGGCAATACTCGCAGGTGTGCTGGTCGGAGGAGCGTGGTCGTACGTAGCACTCGCAGGCTTGATGGTGTTCATGCACCTATTCGGGCATGGTGCTCACGGTCACGGAGGCCATGAGGAACACGCAAACCACGAAGACGAGGCGAGTCAATGAATGGACGAAACAAGCTCAGCCATCGGCCATGAGGTTTTGGCAGTTACCATTTCCGTGCTCTCTCTACCATTCATTTCAGTGCTACTCGACTTCGACGGACTAGGTAGTGCTATTCGCAGTCAAGAATCGTTGGGACAGGCCCTAATACGTTTGGGAGCACCACTAAATCCAAAGAACACTGAGCGAAAAATCAGCGTGTTCCATTATGGCTAGGCAGAGGAAATCACTCAGAAAACGGAGCCACGGGACAAGGAACGCGCTCATAGTCGTGACCCTCTTCGTGGCCGCAATCGCGGCAATCGTTTACGTGGCGGGCCAGGCGAACGGCGGCAACTCCGCCATGCTAGTAGCTGGCGCGAAAGCGCCAGAATTTACGCTGACATCCGTCAACGGTAGTTCCTTTAATCTCACCGACTATCTGGGCAAGACTGACGTTCTTCTCTTCTTTAACGAGGGCCTAACCTGCAGTCCCTGCCTGCAGCAGATGGTTGACATTGACAGAAACTACTCAGTCTTCAGTAAGATGGGCATAACCGTCGCATCGATAACCACCAACTCGATGTTTGACATGAGGACATGGGCGCAGAACAACGGAATCACAAGGATGATGGTTCTCCCAGACCAGTCGTTGCAGGTCGATCGAGAATACACCACTCTCTATGCCGGCTCGATGCACTCCGGAAGTGCACCTGGCCACACGTTCATCCTCGTCGGCAAAGATGGAAGTGTCCTGTGGAGGAAGGATTACGGCTCCTACACGATGTACGTCCCGATGAACGAGCTGATCGCAAGCGTCAAGGCGGCGCTCGGGTGAGCCTCTGGTGAACCCCTCTGTAGAGGTCGGCATGGTCACAAAGGAGGGTTGTCTCCCCTGCCTCCGCATAAAACGCATCTTGGGGGAACTGAAGGTGGAGCTCCCCGAAATCCAAGTTAGGGAGGTGGACTTCGCTTCCGAAGAGGGCGTTGCGCTCGCAGTCAAGAACAGCATCCTCTATCCTCCCGCGGTCTTCATCAACGGCACCCTCTTCGCAAAAGGCAAGATTATGGAAGAACCGCTGAAGGAGGCCGTGAGAAAGGCAGCGAGAGGTGAATGAGATGACTGGGGAGGCATTCCTCGTCGCTTCGGTAATCGTTTCGTTCGTAGCGGGGATGGTGGCGCTGGCCATGCCCTGCTGCTTCAGCGTCCTCCTTCCGTCCTACTTCGCTTCCTGCTTCAAGAGGAGGACGGCGATTTTCAGTATGACACTCGTCTTCGCTCTGGGTGTGGCTGCCATCCTCCTTCCGATAGCTTTGGGCGTCACGGCCATCTCTATCTACATTGGCTTGAACCACTCGCTTCTCTTCGTGATAGGGGGGTTCTTCATGCTCTTTCTCGGAATCGCATCCCTTCTCGGGATTCAGCTGATACCGATGATGAACCCGAATGTGGACCTGCAGAAGACAAGTGTGCCGGGAGTCTTCACACTCGGGGCCTTCTCCGGCATCGCGAGCTCCTGCTGCGCACCTGTCCTGGCAGGGATTCTCGTACTCACAGCCCTCACAACTTCGCTCTTCGGGGCACTGCTGGTAGGAACGGCGTACGTTATTGGGATGGTCTTCCCGCTGTTCGTGGCGTCCATGCTCATGGACAAGAGTGACTCTGTTCAGAGAATCCTGCAGGGCAAAATGATAAACACAGGTATGGGATCCATTCACTCTTCGAAGCTGATCGCAGCCGCAATCTTCCTTTCAATGGGCATCGTGACCGTCCTCCTTGGCATCACAAACAGCATGCTTCCCACTCCGGGCTCCGAGTTCTTCAACATCTACGAGGCAGTAATCCAGAACGCCGTCGAAGGCCTCGTTTCTTCCCCGGTCTTTCAGGCGCTCTTCTTGGGCGGAGTTCTGCTTGGCGCCGGGTTCTATCTGAAAAAGGCGTTTCGCAAAGATGCGCCTGCGCAGGAGAGTACCAGATGACACCCAGGGCCGAGCTGAGCTTCACGAGACCCACGTACACAATCGGGTGCAGAACATACGGACACGTCAAATACCTGTCTAACCTGAGGAGCCATAGTGAACGCGACGGCTAACCAGAATCCCGGCGTGGCGGCAACCGATGCCCAAGTACCGGCCAACCCGACAGCTTTTTGGCTCTCCTTGGCTGGATTCGTAATCCAAGGCGTCGCCGCTGTCATGGTAGTCACTATGTTTTCGTTCTTCTCAGGGTTCGGCGGGATGATGGGATATTACGGAGGGATGATGGGCGGCTATTGCGGGACAGGGTGGTATGGATTGGCAGGAGTCTGGTTAGTCGTGGAAGCTGTCGCGTTGGTTCTGGGAGTCCTGGGCCTAGTTTGGATGAACTCAAGCAGTCTGGGCAAGGTCAGGAACGGGTCTATGCTGTTGCTGGTTGTCGCAGTCGTAGCGTTTCCCACGATGTGGGGATTCTGGGTGGGGTCAATCTTGATGTTCGTCGGCGCGGTCATGGGGCTCACCACGATTCAGCCGAGGACGTAGACGATTCCGCACGCTAACGGGCAAACGCACAAATATCTTTCGCCTCAGCGCGACTCACGGCCGGGGCATTGGCAAGCGAGAAGACGGTAACGAGGACGTTCAGGATAAGCGAGCACGCCTTCAATACCTTGCAGGAGGACGCGAAGCGCCAGAACGTGAGTGTGAACACGCTGGTCAACCAGATAGTTCTGTCTTATGCCAACTTCGACAAGTTCGTCAAGAAGCTCCACATGTTGAAGATATCGAGGCCAACTTTCAAGAGGGTGCTTGAGGCTGCCCCCGACGATGCTGTAATCGAAGCGGGCAAGCTGGCTGGCAGCGACGTCCCCAAGGTCTTCATACTGGCAAAGGAAGGTTCGGTGTCGCTTCAGTCGGCTATAGCCCATCTGAAGGATCTGGCCGACTACGGAAATCTCTTCGAGTACACTGAAACAACTCAAGAAAGAAAGAAGGTCGTCACTCTTGCGCACGAGTTGGGCCCGAAGGGTACCCTCTTCCTTGCCCACTACGTTCAGAGCGTCTTCGAGAGCGCCGACGTTCATCCGGAATTCGCCCTGGGGGACAACTCGATAATCATCGAAATATAGCGGCATACTCGGCCGGCGCGGTCACATTTCATCACAAAAGAAACGTCCAATCTAAATACAATGTCGAGCGCCGACTCCTCAGAACAGGGAAATGAGCGGTACCAAAGACAGGACGACGGGCGTCTTTCGCATACTCAGCATAGACTGCGCCAAATGCACCCGGATTATCACAAAGAGCATCCAGAAACTAGACGGTGTCACTCGGGCGGGCGTAAACTACTTCACGGAGGAGGCATTGGTCGAGTACGACCCCAACAGAATCTCCTCTGAAGCCATCACGAAGGCCATAGAGAAAACGGGCCATAAGGCATTCGAGACGAGGGGCAGGATGGTCTAGGCATGGCAAAGGATATCATCTGCGGCATGTACGTTGACGAGAGGAAGGCGCCTTACAAGGCTGAGCGGAGGGGCACGACCTACTACTTCTGCAGCGAGAATTGCTATAAACAGTTCATCGCGCCCGAGAAAGAGTTCAGCCGCCTGAAGGCACTGACCGTGTTCAGCCTGGTCCTTGGGAGTGTCACCGCCGTCTTCGAGTACGGAGTTCCTGTGCTCCTTGGCGTATCCCACGACTTCGTCTGGCTCGGACTCCCGAACTACGTCTGGCTCTTCCTCTTCGCCACCCCGGTTCAGTTCATCGGCGGCTGGAGGTTCTACAAGGGAACACTCGATGCCATCAAGGCGAGGGAGGCCAACATGGACAGCTTGATAGCGATCGGAACAAGCGCTGCGTGGGTATACAGCACCCTCATTACCTTCTTCCCGTGGATTTTCCCCCAGACGGTCACCTTCGGTGGGCCGGCGGTCTATTTCACCGAGAGCGGGCTGATCATAGGGTTCATCATGCTGGGAAAGACGATGGAGCACATCGTGAAGGGAAAGGCGTCGGACGCAATCAGACAGCTGTTGGACTTGCAGCCCAAGTTGGCCAGGGTCGTCAAGGACGGCGTCGAAATGGAGGTCCCAGTCGAGCAGGTGCAGATCGAAGACGTCCTCGTGGTCAAGCCAGGAGAGAAGATACCTGTGGATGGCGTCGTGACTGAGGGTCAATCGTCCGTAGACCAGTCAGTGGTCACTGGAGAGAGCATGCCCGTGGACAAGAAGGAAGGCGATGAAGTGATCGGGGCGACCATGAATAAGGTTGGCCTGCTGAGAATAAGGGCGACAAGAGTTGGCTCCGACTCCACGCTCTCCCAGATCGTGAAAATGGTTGAGGAGGCGATAGTCTCCCAGGCGCCGATACAGCGGATGGCAGACCGAATATCTTCGTACTTCGTACCGCTGGTCATTGCCATAGCCGTCGGGTCGTTCCTCTTCTGGTACCTCGGAGGAGGGCTTCCGTTCTCTCTCGCGTTCATAGTCTTGGTCTCCGTGCTGATCGTCGCGTGCCCTTGCGCACTTGGCATAGCAACCCCAGCCGCCATCATGATAGGGGCCTCGAAGGGAGCGCAGAGTGGGGTGCTGATCAAGAATGGCGAGTACCTCGAGAAGGCACACAAGCTAACCACAATCGTCTTCGACAAGACTGGGACCTTAACCAAGGGCGAGCCATCGCTCACCGACGTAATCGGGTTTGAGAGCCACGAGGAGGAAGTGCTCAGGATGGCAGCAGTGGCGGAGATGGGTTCCGAACATCCTTTGGGAGAGGCGATAGTGCGAGGAGCCAAAGAGAACGGGCTGTCCGTGGGAAATCCCGAGAGCTTCGAGGCCGTGCCAGGTCAGGGCGTGAAAGCCACCTTCCAGAGAACCACCATACTGCTTGGTAACAGAATGTTGATGCGAGAGAACAAGATTGAGACGGATTTGGCAGAGGAGAGGATGCATGCGCTCGAGACCGATGGCAAGACAGCCATGCTCGTGGCGCTGAACGGGAAGCTGAGCGGCATCGTCGCTGCCGCCGATACTCTGAAGGAAAACGCACCTGCCGCGGTTAGAAAGCTTCAGTCTATGGGCATCGAGGTTGTGATGCTCACTGGCGACAACAGGAGAACAGCCGAAGCCATAGGGAGAAAGCTTGGCGTCACGAAAGTCCTGGCGGAGGTCCTCCCTCACGACAAAGCGAGAGTAGTCAGCGAACTCAAAGGAGAAGGGAAAGTTGTCGCGATGGTGGGTGACGGCATTAACGATGCGCCGGCGCTGGCCGCATCTGACGTTGGCATAGCCATAGGAAGTGGCACCGACATAGCGAAAGAGAGCGGGGGAATCATTCTTATGCGGAGCGATGTGGGAGATGTATCCAAAGCGATTGCGCTGAGCAAGAAGGTCGTGCGCAAGATAAAGGAGAACTTGTTCTGGGCCTTCGCCTATAACGTCGTACTTGTCCCGGTCGCAGCAGGCCTGCTCTATCCGCCGTTCGGGTTGCTGCTGAACCCGATCTTCGCAGCGATAGCGATGGCCGCCTCATCGATAACCGTGACCATGAATTCAATGCTGCTGAACAGGTTCAGGCTGGGGGGATAGGCGGCGTGGAGAATCGATGCGAGCATTGCGGGCGTATGAAGGAGAGGCCCATAGTCATCTCGTCTGACGGCGGAGAGAAGGCCTTCTGTTCGGCCGAGTGCGCCATGAGTGAGGATGGAGGCCGGGGCGACCTCTTGAGCGGCCTGGTGAGGCTGAGGGATAACCTCATCACACGGATGGAGGAGGGCCGGCGAAGTAAGGTGATCGCCCTCATACACCGGTACGAGGTCAAAGAGGGGGGAGATCAGTACATTACAATAGACAACACGGAAGACATCCTTCAAGAAATACACGCCGTCCCCGCAAAGATGCGGATAGATTTCATAATTCACTGCCCGGGAGGAATGGTCCTTCCGGCTGAGCAGATTGCTCTTGCGTTGAGGTCACACAAGGGAGGTGTCACCGCCATCGTGCCGTATTACGCGATGTCAGGAGCCACGCTAATCTGTTTGGCGGCAGACGAGATAGTCCTTGAGCCCTTCGGCGTTCTGGGGCCGCTCGACCCGCAGATAGGCGGCTTCCCATCGCCTTCTCTTCTCAGATTGCTCGGCCTCAAGCCAGCGCAGTTCATCGGCGACCAGACACTGATTCTGGCCGACATAGCCGAAAAGGCTCTGTCCCAGATGAGGGAGTTCGTGACTTCCCTTTTGTCCAGCAAGATGGACCTGCAGCACGCAAAGAAGGTGGCTGAGTATCTGACCGGAGGATACCTGACGCACGACGCTGCCATTACAGCGAAGGAACTGAATTCGTTGGGCCTCCGGATAAGCGTAGGAGTGCCTCCTGAAGTGTATGACTTTATGAGACTACACAAGCTAGCTCAGTGGTCGCCTTTGGGAGACTCGGGACTCATTAGCTACGCGCCATCAAGCAGGCACGCCAAGGCTCTCTAATCAAAGAAAGATGCCGCGGCAGAGGCATGAAGGTGAAGAAGGCAAGCGACTTCGAGCTCTCCGGCAAACACCCTTGCTACTAAGAGCACGTCCAGCAATACACTGAAAAGATGGAAAAAGCTGGAAAAAGCTGGACAGGCTACCTAGCCACGGCGAACAAGCCCCATGAGCGAAGGTCAGGCGGACGTTGCTAGACGTCAAGTCTCTTCGCCCAGAAGAAAAATTGAAATACCAACTTGAAGAACTAGTCTCTAACTAAAATGGCCAAGGACCCTGTGTGCGGAATGACTGTGGACGAAAGGAAGACCAAATTCAAGTCAGAGCACGAGGGGCAAACCTTCTACTTCTGCTCCGCTTCGTGCAAGAGTACATTCGACGCTGATCCACACCGATACGGCCATCCAAAGTGAGATTCGCTCGTCTCATGGTGGCTCGGGTAGGGACCTAGAGCTTGCCGCACGGAGCGCCAGAGATTGCAGCGTATAGCATTCTGACACTCCTCAGCATCGCGCTGATTGTGCACTGGGCTCGGCGCAGGTATAAGCCCGTTTCCATAGCGGAACCCCTGCGAACGGAGGCACCTGATAATCTAACCTTCTTCGATCGCGTGCAGCGCTCATTTCATTGGGTCACCACGGCGGTCCTGATCATGGTCATTATCACTGGCTTCGCTTTGTACGACCCTTTCACGTTCGAGCCAATCGCCGATACCCTCGGGCTACCCCTGCATTCCGCTTTTCCATCTTGGGTGCAGGTGCACGTCATCTTCTCTGCGACCCTTGCAATCTTTCTCGCTGTTCACATAGTTTGGGACACAAAGAAGCTCAGATCATTCCGGCCGATGTGGCCTAGCGTTCAGGATATTCACGACGCCTTTGTTCGTGCCAAGAGTTTCTTCTCCACAAGGAGTGACTACCCCAGGGTGCCGAAGTACGACGCCTTCATGAAGCTCTTCCACATCTACCTAATTGTTGCCTTCGGCGTACTCGCCTTTACTGGCCTCTATCAGTACTTTTACGCTCCATGGTGGTCGACTATCTGGTTCCTGCACTATCAAGTGGAGCCTGCGTGGCGGCCGACAGTCATTCATGACCTGTTCGGCTTCACCCTGATTGCTCTGGTTGTGGGCCACGTATATTTCGCCACCCTCCGAGTTAACCGGCCTCTCTTCAGGGCCATGATACGCGGAAAGATAAGCAAGGCCGAAGTTAACCGCAGGTACAGGCCTGACGAACTGTAAGGCGAGTCAGATGGAAAAGTGGGGAGCGCGAATCTTGGGCATGCACACGCTTGGATTGCTGCTGATTCTGTTCATCATCTCTTCCTCGCCGCCTGCGGTCTTCGCAGACGCAATTGTCGAACCTCACTACACCCACTGCTGTTTGCCTCGAACCGGTGCTCACGGGCCAATTCCAACCAGCATAAGCGGAACAACGGACAGCTACGAAATCATGGTGACGAACAGCCGGAACGTGTCGATGATTGCGACGCTTATCTATATCCCAACAGACTTCGAATTTGTCAACGCGTCCGCAAGCGAAAGCAACTGGGCGATGAATGCGCTCCATTCCCAAGTTGGAGGTCCAATCGCCGTGATCTGGAATGGCAGCAAGCTCTCGCCGGGTACGAACACGACGTTCACATTCGCCCTGCGTAATCCTGACGTGGGTCTGCACCTCTCCGCAGTCTACACATTCCTCATAATACAAACATACGTTGGCGGAGCGTATGACGCCGTAAGAGACCCTGTGGAAATAATTCAGCCAATCAGAATGTTCGGCATTGACAGCCCCACGATAGCTTTGGGTTTGCTTGCGGTCGTTTTCACGTTGCTCGTGCTTGAAGCGATACTTCCCGTGAGAAACCGGGGTTCCACCGTGGCGCCGTAATCGCGGCTGAACCCAAGTCACTTTCCTAGAGGATACCTCCTTTCGAGCATCTCGTAGAATCCGTCCCCACATAACCAGGGGAATGTAGGGATACCGACGACCTTGATCTTACCGTCGATGACTATTGAGGGGACAGCGCCGATTGAGTAGCGCTTCATCAAGGGCTTGGTCTTCCGGCCGTCTATACTCAGGACCTCCATCCTGCAATCCTTGCACTTGCCGATCTCCACGATCTCAGCAGCCTCCTCGCAGAGCTTGCATCCCCCAGAGAAGACCTGGATTCTATGCGGCATGCTCTCCTTACTCAATTTGGCCAAGACACTATCTCGAGACCGTGTTGTATACTATGACGATGGTATGTAAAGTGCCATAGGGATACTCCTTGCCGTTCCAATAGGGTTCACCAAGAGCCGTTGGCTTACATGGAGGCCCAGTAGTATTAGCGTTGCAGTAATCAAGCTGGTTGAGAGCCAAAGATCCCCACTCCTTGGAAGCGTGTCCATCGACAAGCAAGGTCACGTTGTGGGTCGAGTCGGCTCTGAACCCCAATATGTCAGTCGAGTTGAAGACTGTCGGATGCTGTATGCCATTAATTGATACGTTGCCGAATGTCGATTTCCAAATCTGGAAGAAATCGTTCAGGGTGAATTGAGTGCCGGCGGCTGATGGCTCGATGTGCAATATTCCAGACGCGTCGTGCGTGTGGATCGGTTCCAAACACGACCCTCCGCCAAGGATGCCTACATCACCAGGAATCGTTACGTTCTGTCCGTCTATGACAATCCTGAGGTAGGGGTGGACGTGCTCAGCCTGGGATCCAGCTGCGCATGGGTACGGTAGTGCTCCGTAAGGACCGCTTGGGTGGTAGATTACGTTGGACAAGCCGTATATTCCAACTCCTGACAACACCAGCAGGGCGGCCACAATGATGAGAGGCTTGGTCCTTCTCCTACGTCTGCGTAGGCTTCGCCCGCTGCCTTTCTTATTCCTAGTAGGATTTTCCCCCGCAGATAATTCTGGAGGCTTTTCGTTGGGATGCTTATCCTTGTAGTGCTGCGGAAGACCCGACTCCGACTTTAGTTCCTTTCCACACAGTTCGCACTTTATCAAATTCGAATTTCTTCTCCTGCCGGATTGACTCCGAATTCGGCAAATCCTGTGCCGGTCCAATTGACTCTAGCCATCAAGGCAACACAACCAGGAATAATGCCAGTCGACGCCAGTGCAATCATGAAAATCCGAGAGACCATCAACCAACCACCACGAGCCGGCCGCTCTGCATGAAGACGTGGATTGAACAGAATATTGAGCAGTAGATTGGGAAGGTGCCTGCATCCCTCGCCACGAATGAAACCTGTATGGCATCTCCTGGTGCCAGTGAGACTATTTTACTGTCGTAATAGTGAGTTATCTGGAATCCGTGTGCCTGGGTGTCAATGTTGCAGATATCGATGGTAACATTGCTCCCCCGCTGTACCGTGATCACCGGATAAGGTGTTTCCGGAGCGCCATTCGGAATGCTGTCGTTGAAGCCTCTTATGCTCGCAACAATTAGGTGACCGTCGGTAGGCCTTCTACAGTAGCTTGGCAAATTCTCAGCCGACGAACTTGTTTGCTGGTAAGGTGAAGCGAAGGATAAGAAATAGAGAAAAGAGGCGAGACCTGCCAAGAGAATCGCACCAATCAAAACTAGAACGGTCAATCGTTTGTCTGGAATCATGTCAATAACCTACAGGAGTTGAGTGAAGTAGAGCAGCGAAATATATCGAGATGAACCCAAGGAGAAGCAGGAGAGCCTGCTTTAGATATTCCAGATTTGAACCCAAGAATTGGGAATTGAATAGAGGTCTGACGAGCATGAGACCGGCGTATGCGGATGCGCCCGTCCCCACGGCAAAGAGGTAGGTCGTGTCGAACGAAAAATAGTAGCTCATCGACAAGCCGACTAGAGAAGGAATCGTCAATATCAGAGCCAGCAGTACGGAATTCCTCAGGCGACCTCCTCGGTCTGTTCCGCCAGGCAGGGAAGCGTAGACCGCTCCTATCATCACGGCCTCGAGGATTTTGTGGAGGACGTATGATATGGCAGGACCATAGCCTCCCAGCTCGGCTACGATGGTTGTAGCCGAAATTGACGAAGAGAGAGCTCCGAAGTCGGCACCCTCCCCCGCTCCATGGAGCGACAGCGCAAGGCTAACAAGGACGACGGTAGAGAGCGAAGCGCCTTTCGCGGGCCCCTCAAGTCGAGGAGAAACGCGGGCATCAACTGCGAAAAATGCGAGCCCCCCGACCACAAACAGAGTAACAAGGGCCAGCTGACCATTTCCTCCGGACAATCCGCTGTTGACCCCCAAGTAGGCGGAAGCGCCCAAGCCATCTGAGAAGTACCAAAGGAAGATTCCGAAGCCATATGCTGCAAGTCGGCGGGACCTTGACACCTTCACCAGCGTCGAAGCGAGGATACCCGTGCAACCTGGGACGAAGGTCGTTGCCAGTAGGTCCAGGAAAGCTGTAGTGAAGTCTATCAAACTGGGGTATCATACCTTCCGGTAGGATCCTGCACAATGAACGCAGCAGAACGCCACCGGCTTGCCATCGATTTCTTTCAAATGACCGGGCTCGTACAGCTTGCAGCCGCAATTAGCACAACGCAAGATGTTCGGTTCCAAAGCGGTGGATACAATCTGGGATAGTCGTCTGAAAGTCCCCTCGGCAAAACTTCTGCCTGCCGGAGTCATTGAGTATAGGACTCTGACTCGTCTGCCTGTCGTCTCATGCCTCGATTTCAGATACCCAGCGTTCAGGAGTGCGCTGAGGAAGGGATAGATTGTCGCCGCACCTATGTGTTTCCCCAGCCGCAGTTCGAGAGCCTGGATTATGGCATATCCATGACAGGGTCGCTCGTATAGAATCATCAAGACGGCACATCGGACAATGTCCGTAGCCATCTCACATTCTGCCAACATGGCTATGTTCACCGATGTATCGAAAAGCGATATATATAGTATGGACCGCCAACATCAATTTGGATAGGAGGTTCAGCTGGTCTCAATTGAAGAATAGCGGTAAGACCTATGCCATGATCGGCGTTGTGTTCGCCACCTTACTAATCGCTGGAATTGCCACTTACCAAAGTTACGTGCCGGCTCCTAACCAACACCAAGCCGCACCAGATCCTAGTGACTCAAGTGTGCTCGCTTCCAACTTCCGCATCCTGAGCGAAGCACACACGGATGTCTGCGCATACATCGGAGATCAGAAAGCCAATACAAAGTACATCAACTCACTCGCTGATGACTACTATCTCCAGGGTTCGTGCTGTACTCCAATGGTCTACAGCCATTATCTTTCGCAGATTGAAGGCTTGAAGAACTACTCGAACATCAGCATCATACCCCGGGACC
>JAJTZC010000006.1:0-55711 GCA_032906705.1 Nitrososphaerales archaeon | reverse complement strand
CTGCACGGCATATGCATCTGTAGGGTCGCTGAAGCCATACTTCTGCTTGTAATCGTCGGTTGCGATGTCGGTCTTTACGGTCGCCATTCTATCACTTGGAATATAACATATGTTATTTCCTCCGTTAAAAGGGTTATGGGGTGGACTGCGGCAGTTCTTCTTCTCCCCTGAACCCGGTTATCCAAGTGTACCCCTTCTCCTCGAGGAGCCGAGAGAGGTCCTCGCCGCCCGACTCTATGATCTTCCCCTGGAACATCACATGAACGAACTGGGGCTTCACATACTTGAGTATCCTCTGATAGTGGGTGATGAGGAGGATGCCCGTCTCGGGCCCGGCGACCTTGGTGATCCCCTCCGCGACGATTCTCAGCGCATCTATGTCCAGCCCGGAGTCGGTCTCGTCCAGCACGGCGAACTTGGGCTGCATTAGGGCCATCTGAAGGATCTCGGCCCTCTTCTTCTCCCCCCCTGAGAAGCCCTCGTTGAGGTACCTCGTGAGCGTGGACTGGTCCATGCCCAGCATCTTCAGCTTCTCGGCGACTGCATCTCGGAATTCGAAGACAGTGGGCGGCTCCTTTGGGTCGGTGGTATGGGCGGCGTTGTATGCTGCCCGGAGGAAAGAGAACATGCTGACGCCTTGCACCGAAACAGGGTACTGGAAGGCGAGGAAGAGGCCTTTCCTGGCCCTCTTGTCGGGGCTCAAGGTCAGGATGCTCTCGCCGTTGATCAGGACTTCGCCGGAGGTCACGTGGTACTTTGGATGGCCCATCAGCGTGTAGGCCAAGGTACTCTTCCCTGAACCGTTGGGGCCCATCAGAGCGTGAGTCTCACCTTGCCCAACGGTGAGGTCAACCCCCTTCAGAATCTCCTTTCCCTCCACGGAGGCATGGAGCCCCTTGATCTCAAGCTTCATGGCTTGCTATCGACGGACGATTTCGTTGTATATAGACTGCTTGTCGAGGGTCCGCTGCGGATTCACGCCGTCCACTGCTTGCTGAGTTTTGCTGCGACAGCTTCCAGGAATTCTCTGTCCACGGAAGAGAACGCGTCGATCTGTTCGCTGTCGATGTCGATTTCTCCGACTACCTTGCCGGTGTCTAATATCGGGACGACGATCTCAGACCTTGTTGACAGGAAGCACTGCAGGTACCTGGGGTCCTTCGTCACGTCTGAGACGATCTCCGTCCTCCCTGCCTTTGCCGCGAATCCACATACGCCCTTTCCCACGGGAATCCGCGTGTGCTGAGTGGCCTCCGGGCCAGACCACGCGTCGAGCACCAAATCGTTTCCTTCCACGAAGTAAATTCCCACCCAACTGTATGCAGGGACCGATGAGTTGAGCAGGCGCACGACCTGCTCCCTTGCGGTGCGGCCGCCCGTCGAGTTCAGGAGAGATTCGAGGCCGGTCAGGATCTCCTTCGCCTGCTCCCTTCCAAGCCTCACAACCGTGGCCTTCAAGAGGTTCCAGCGCACGCCGCGGGATGTATTTATTCCCGCCGTCCGATGCTAACCCTTCTTTTCTAGACAGTATCTGTAGGCGAAAGCTGCGAGTATTGCGCCGGCGACCGGGCCCAACCAATAGATGTACCAGTAGGAGGGGAGGAATCCGCCTGCGATCATCGGACCCATTGCTCTTGCGGGATTCATCGCCGCCCCCGTGAGCGGCCCGCCCAGCAGCACGTCTGCCAACACAGCGAGACCTATTCCTAGACCTCCGATCTTCGGGGCGCGCGGGTCAACGGCAGTGCCCAGTATGGCGAACATAAGCACGAATGTCATCAACAGCTCCAACAAGGTCCCTTGGGTTATGGTGAGCGAGTTAGCGAGAGAGGGGGCGCCCCAGTGGACAAGGCCGCCGACCGACGAGGGCAACGAAACGACGAGCGCAAGCCCTGCCAGCGTCGCGCCCGCGAGTTCGGCCAGAATGTACGGGACAGCCTCGGTTGCAGATATCTTCCTTACCGCAAGAAGGGCAATCGTGACCGCTGGGTTCAGAGATCCGCCCGACACAGCCATCGTCGCGGTCACGGCCATGGCCAGGCCCAAGCCGTTAGCCAAGGCAGCGACCAGTAGAGCAGAAGACGGGTCGGTGGCGCCAAGCGACTGAACACCCACGGCGGAACCCGCACCGACGAGGACGAAGACGAACGTGCCCAGCAGCTCGGCCGCGAGTTTCTTCGCCAGCCCGGGGTTAGATGACAACGGTCTTGCTGCCCGAGAGAGACGGACCGCTCTTAAGATTTTCTGAGCCGAAGCCACACGAAAGGTTTTTCGCGCGAGCAGTCTGGGCCCGAGGCTCTGATCCCGAGCAAGTTCTTGGCCCTAGCGGCGAGCGTCATCTTTGTGGCGGCTCTGACTGGGTACTACTATGTCGCGGAGAGTGGCTTCAACCCTACCCGCAGACCACCAACTTGGCCGGCCCGACGACCTGTGCTGCGTCCATCGGGGCGTGTCCGGGTTTCAGCCTGTCTGCAGTCAGCTTGACTGTCACCACCTTTACTGACGCGAGGAGCTAGGAACTGACTTTCGCAGTGTCGGCAGCGACCCCTGCCCCTATGCCCGACTGGAGGTGTACATCGACAACGTTTCCCTCGGAGCTGTGCAGGCGCCGTTCAAGCCGGGGACGACGAAGCTGGTCGGGCTCGGAGTTCCGACCACGATAAGCGTGAGCGTGGGGCGCAGTTACTCGGTGCTTGTCGGTGGCTCCTACGCGGGAACAGCTGGGGTCCCGCCGTCGGAGTATTGGCAGAGAATCGATGTTGTCGCATCTGCCGGATAATACTTATATATACAACGAGCGGTTGTATAGTTGCGCGATTTAGATGTCAGCCTCAGGTCAGCCAGTGATAATACTCAAGGAAGGTTCCGGCGAGTCTCGGGGCAGAGAGGCACAGAGAAACAACATCGCCGCCGCGAAGCTCATTGCAGAGCTGGTGCGGACCTCGCTCGGGCCGAGGGGCATGGACAAGATGCTCGTCGACTCGATGGGTGACGTGACCATCACGAACGATGGCGCGACCATGCTGAAGGAGATCGACGTGCAACATCCCGCCGCGAAGATGATGGTGGAGATTAGCAAGGCGACGGACAACGAAGTCGGCGACGGAACGACTTCCGCGGTCGTAGTGGCCGGGGCCCTGCTAGAGAAGGCCGAAGACCTGATCAATAAGGAAGTACACCCTGTGGTGATAGTCGAAGGATACTCCAAGGCGGTCGAAAAGGCCCAGGAGATACTCAAGAGGATCGCCGAGAAGGTTGAGCCGACGTCGAGGGCGGACCTACTGAAGATAGCGACGACGAGCATGATGACAAAGCTCGTAAACGAAGACGCTCCCCACCTCGCGACCGTTGTGGTTGACGCTATCCTGCTCACCTCCGAGAAAGGGGAGAAGGGCTACAAGGCGGACATCGACAACGTGAAGGTGGAGAAGAAGCCCGGAGGTTCAATCACTGACTCCAGGCTGATCAGAGGAATGGTCCTGGACAAAGAGGTCGTCCACTCGGGGATGCCCAAACGCGTCGAAGAGGCGAAGATAGCGATAGTCAACTCGGCGCTGGAAATCGAAAAGACGGAGTTCTCAGCCGAGATTAGGATTGACGACCCAGAACAGATGCAGAAGTTCATGGACGAGGAGAGCAACATCCTAAGGGGAATGGTGGAGAAGGTGTCGTCCGCTGGCGCCAACGTGCTGATCTGCCAGAAGGGGATTGACGACTTGGCACAGCACTTCCTTGCAAAGTCGGGTATTCTAGCTATCAGGCGGGTCAAGGAGAGCGACATGGGCAAGCTGGCAAAGGCGACAGGGGCGCGAATGGTAACCAACCTCGACGACCTGACGAGCAAGGACCTCGGCTACGCAAAGCTGGTCGAGGAGAGGAAGCTCGAAGATGACAAGTGGGTCTTCATCGAGGGTTGCAAGAACCCGAAGGCGGTCACGATACTAGTGAGGGGCGGCACCCAACGCATCGTCGACGAGGCGGAGAGGGCGCTGCACGACGCGCTCATGGTCACGAAGGATGTCGTGGAGATGCCAGCGATAGTCGCGGGAGGCGGCGCTCCGGAGGAAGAGGTGTCGGTCCAAATCCGGGCCTGGGCTCAGAAGCTAGTAGGAAGGGAGCAGCTGGCCGCTCTGAAGTTCGCGGATGCGATGGAGTCGATACCGCTTACGCTCGCAGAGAATGCGGGCATGGACCCCATTGACACACAGGTGGAGCTGCGGTCTAAGCACGGAAAGGGGGACAAGTGGGTCGGCGTCGACGCACTTAGCGGGAAGGTGACCGACATGTTGGCAAAGTCTGTAGTCGAGCCTCTGGCAGTAAAACTTCAGATCTTGCGCGCGGCGACAGAAGCGGCGTCCATGATCCTAAGAATCGACGACGTCATAGCGGCGGGCAAGACGAGGGCTCCTCCTGGCGGTCCAGGCGGGCCTGGCGGCATGCCGCCGATGGGCTAGTTCTTCGCTCCGCCCAGCTGTACATCTCGGTCGCGATAATCACCACTTCTCGAGGCCTTTCTGAATACATGGTACGCAACAGCTACGTCCTCAAGCGCGACTCCGTTCGACTTGAAGAGTGACTTGCCCAGATGCGGAATCTGGCCGGCCATGACATCCTTGAGCTCGACAACTCGGTCCCATGACAACTTGCCCTTCCTTGCCGCAATCATCAGATCACCCGACTCTTCCCTCGACTGCCGGGCGTCATCCACCACCACCGTCTGAAACTCGGCTATGCAATCGGGCGAAGCCTCGGACCTGTCCGGGGAGTTCGAGCCGCACAGGTTGAGGTGCATCACAGAAGTTACGGCGTCCCGCTTTATGAAAGGGTCACGTGAACTGGTGATCGCAGAGGCGACTTGAGAGCCTGCGAGGGCCTCCCTCGGGGATCGACATTCCTTGGAGGCGAATCCCATCCTGCCCAGCCGGCGCACGAGGGACCTCCTGTGCTCTCCGTTGGGGCTCCAGACGTTGACAGATTCTAGGAAGGCCACCTCCGACATTGCGAGCACCTGGGTCATGGCCTGCCTGCCGGAACCACACAGCGCGAAATGGAATTCCTTTTGACCGTACAAGAGCTTGGTGGCGACGGCTGAGGCGGCGCCTGTCCTGAACCTGCCCAGGATATCGGCTCCCATTACTGCTAATGGCTCTGCGTCTCTGAGCCGGAACAATACGAACACGAACCTTGTGCCCTTCTTCGAGGTCAGGTAGCACTTGACGCCGGCGACGCCAAGGTATGGGAGGGATGCATGCATAGCGCTAAGCGTAGAGCCGGCTACAGCCGTCCTAGTTCGTGGAGAATTTGCAGCTTTGGCCGACGCCTGCTGCCTGAAGCACGTCTCAACCGCGGAGACGACCTCCGTCATTTTCAGCAGAGAACGGACGTCCCCCTCCGACAGCACGAGCGTCAACGGGATTACGGCTCTTCCTTCTTCTCTCCAGTCTCGGCCTTGCCCCAGCGTCCCACCTTGGGTAGACTCTTGCTTCTGAACAGCGTCATGCCCTGCTGGTAGCGCTGGAGTTCCACTTCCAGGAACCTGACATCAGACGTCAGGGAGGCCAGCTCCTTCTCTTTCCCTCTTCGCCCCTTCAGTTCCGCCAGCTTGGCCTTCCTCTGCTCAACCATGCCCGCGAGGAGCTGTTCGTATTCCGTCGTCATTTCAAGAGCCTCACCTCGGTCGGCCGCCCTAAGCTAAAAAAGCATTCCCGGCAGGCGGGATGTCGTGCGGTCGCAGCTCTTTCTCGGGGGCCTGATGGTAGCGCTCATGGGGGCCGGATTCTATGTCTTGGAGATTCCACTGGTCTACTTTTGGAGCCTCCCGTTCGTCATCGGAGGTGCACTAATGTCTCTAGCGAGCTGGTTCATGAAGGAGAGTGAGGGTCCAGTCGAGCCGCCCGAGGGTTACCGGTTCTGCGTCTATTGCTCCTCGCCGGTCAAGCTGACAGCGGAGAGGTGCTCCCATTGCAACGGTCTCCAGCCGAGAGGACAGGTCTGAGAGTTTGGAGGAAATCTCGAAGAGGCAGCGGCCTATGATGGCGGAAAGAATATCGTTTCGTGGGCACCCGATGGTGCTGGGTCTCCATCCGACTACCATCGAAATCACGACCGACGAGCACCTCACAAGAAATGGCGACTGCATCATAGGCGTCAGCTCTGAGAGAGGTTGCGAAGGCTTGAGCGAAGAGGTGAAGGAGGCCCTGCGCGGTTCGGGCACGCGGGTCTCGCTTCGTTTCTTCGTGAACGGCGAGTCGTTCCTTGTGACCGGGAGGGGCGACCCCAGGCTGACGCTCAGCGATCCGCACGACATGGTGATACGCAAGAGCGATTTTGTTAGCGACCGGACCCTAGCTCTTGGAGCGAGCGCGGCTGCCAAGGACATTCCTAGGAGCATGGTCAAGGCTTTGAAGGACGAGAAGGCGAAAGGATACCTGGAGATAGGGGTGCAGCGAGTCGACTAGGCTGGCAGCGGAGGCATTCACGATGCAAGCGCTCGTGAAGTACCATGGATTGAGGAACTGGAAGCTGCGGCTGCCGTATCACGACAGCATCTCCGTGAACACCACTTGCATGAAGACTGAGGCCTCTATCACCGACACTAAGAAAGGCGGAGTCTACGTGCAAGGGGTCCGCAGTGAATCGGCCAACCAGAGACTGAGCGCCGTCTTGCAGGGCCTAGCTCCGACAAGGAAAGTGGCGAGCTTCCGGATCGACAGCAGGAACGTGCCCGCTGGAAAGGCCAAGGGCATCGGATATTCCTCGTCTGCCGGTGCCGCGCTCACCCTGCTCTGTCACGGGCTCTTCGTGGGAGGCACTCCCGAGATGAAGCAGCTCTCGAGGTCGGCGAGGCTCTTTGCCGCCTCTGCTTCTCGGTCGCTCGTCGGGGGCTTCTCGAGGCTCTACGCTGGGCGGACCGACGAAGAGACCTACGCCGAGAGGTTCGCTGACGGCGGAGACATGGACCTTAGGATGGTCATCGTACCGCTGCCGTCTAAAGTCAAGACGGAAGATGCCCACAAGGAGGTGCTCACGTCCCCATTCTTCGAGGCGAGAATCAAGTCGGCCCAAAGACGGTGCGATGAGATGGAGAGGGCAATCAGGGGGAACGACCTTGAGTCCCTGGGGGTGCTCACCGAAAGAGACACTCTGGAGCTTCACAGCATCACGATGACAGGTGAGAGCCGGATGATCATAATGACGGAGGACTCGATCAGAATAATCAACAAGGTGAGGCAGCTGAGGGGGGAAGGGGTCGAGGCCTACTTCTCTATGCAGACAGGACCCTCGGTGTTCATCAACACTTCAGAGAAGCACGAGAAGAGGGTCCTCGCCGAGATGACCAGGCTCGGGTACAAGGCCCACCTGTCCAAGGTTGGCGGCGAAGCAAGGCTCGTGCGGTCGACCAAGGGTTAAAACCCGTCCTAGGCTCGCGGAACAATAGTGCCCGCAAAGGCGAAGACCTTGGGAGAGTACCTCCGAGAGCTGGAGAAGGCCAAGAAGGAAAAGCCAGAACAGGTTAGAGAGGCTCTTGGGATCTACCTGGACCTCTGGCAGAGGGCTATCAAGAAGGGCGTGGTCCAGCATGAAGACGAGGTCGAGGTAGCGCTCTCAAAAATAGAACAGAGCGGAGGCCTCTACAAGGCGGCCGAAGACTAGTGGAGGACTTCGCCCCCGTCTATCACTATTGATTGCCCGGTTACGTAGCTCGACTCGTCGCCTGCGAGAAACAAAGCCAAGTTTGCTGCATCTCTCGGCTTCCCGAATCTCTCCAAGGGGATGTTTGACCTGTAGCTATCGACCTGCTTCTTGTCCAACCAGTCCACCCAGGTTGTTTCGAAGGAGCCGAATACCATGCAGTTCACCCTAATCTTGGGGGCCAGCATCTTGGCTAGCATCCTCGTCATCGACATCACTGCCCCCTTGGCAGAAGCGTAGACGAGGCCTTCGACGTCTCCCGAGAGCGCGGGGGTCGAAGATACGTTTACAATGGAACCGCCCCTGGTCATGAGAGGAACAGCGCCCTGACTGCATAAGAAAGTCCCGAAGGCGTCGACCGCGAAGACCTTCTGCCACATCTCCAGAGTTGTGTCCTTGAGTTCTGGCCGCCAGATCGAGCGGTCGGACAGTCCCGCGTTGTTCACGAGAATGTCGAGTCCACCCAAGCGCTGCTTAATCCCCGAGTAAAGGCGCGAGACGCTCTCGGGATCCGACACGTCGCCCCCCAGCGCCACTACATCGCCTCCTCCTCCCTTTATCGCCTTCACTACTCTTTGTGCGTCGTCACTCGATTTGCGGTAGTTCACCACGACGCGAGCCCCCTCTCTCGCGAACAGCCGGGCAATCTCAGCGCCAATGCCCCGCGAAGAGCCCGTGACCAGGGCACGCTTCCCTTCGAGCCTCATGAAGATGGCCGTCCTAGAGCTTTGAGTACCTTAAGGGTTTGACGCTTCGGGGCAACGCAAGTTCTTTGCTTCAAAGGTCTTGATGCGGCCCCCGTTGCTTCGGAATTGTGAAGCAATTGTCTTGGCACTTTGAGTTGACGTCCACGAAGTTGGCGTCAAGGCCTGGGCGCCCTTTCCCTGGCGGACGCGCCGATCGAGTATCGCCGCAGAAACTCGATGTTGAATAGCGAGGCCCTGGCAGAGTTGCTGACAATCTCGGCCTTGTCGGAAAGGGCCTTTCGGAGTGCCGCCTCGGCGGAGGCGCTTCCTATCGAACCCAAGGCAGCGGCCGATTCGTGTCTGACTATCGGGTCAGGGTCGGAGAGCATCGCCTTCTCCAGAGCCTCGTCCGCGGCGGAGAGCCCTATCTGTCCAAGCGAGAAAGCGGCTTCGTGCCTGACCAGCGGGTCTGGGTCGTGAAAGAGCACGTCGGCAAGCGGCTTGATGGAGGCTTCACCCCCCACCTCCGCGAGTATGCAGACAGCATGAACCCTGAGCACCAAGCTCGGCTCCTTCTTCAGGACATTGGTGAAGTAGAACTCATCTCTGTGGGAGAAGGCTTCTTCCATGCCGCGCATTATTTCCATGCAATGAGCCTCGTCGTCGACGATTGTGCTCGTGTACAAGTCGAACCTGCCTCGCGCCACTCGCTCTATAAACCGCGCGGCAGTCGGCTAGGCTAGTGCCGACCTGAGGTCGCTGACCAGGTCCTCCGGGTCCTCGACCCCGACGGAGAGCCTCAGCAACCCGTCCCCTATGCCGAGCCTTTCTCTCTCCTTGGCGGGCACGCTCGCGTGGGTCATCAGCGCGGGATGGTCCACGAGGGACTCGACACCCCCCAAGCTCTCCGCGAGGGAGAAGACCTCGAGTCTCCTGAGGAACCTCTTCACGCTCGGGAGACCTCCCTTCAGCTCGAACGAGAGCATCCCGCCGCCGAGCCGCATCTGTTTCTTTGCTAGCGTGCGCTGTGGGTGGCCGGGCAGTCCGGGATAGTTCACGCGCACGACCTTCCTGTGGCGCTCTAGGAAATCGGCAACCCGACGGGCGTTCGAGCTGTGCTTCTCCATGCGCAGATGAAGCGTCTTGGACCCTCTCAGCGTTAGGAAGCAGTCGAATGGAGACGGGACGGCCCCCACTGCGTTCTGATTGAACTTGATAGCCTCGAAGAGCCCTCGGTCTGACAGCATTACCGCCCCGCCCACTAGGTCGCTGTGACCGCCGATGTACTTTGTTGTGCTGTGAACTACAACAGTAGCTCCGAGGTCCAGCGGATTCTGCACGTACGGACTGGCAAAGGTGTTGTCCACGACAGTTGGAATCCCGTGCCCCTTAGCGAGCCTAGAGATTCTGCGGATGTCGCAGAGCCTCATTAGCGGGTTCGTCGGGCTCTCTAGCCACAGCAGCTTCGTATCCTCACTGAGGGCCTTCGAGACCCTCGACGGACTTCTCGCGTCCACATAGGTGAACTCGATTCCGAACTTGGCCATCGTACTCTGGAAGAGCCTCCTTGTGCCGCCGTACAGGTCGTCGCAGGCCACCACGTGGTCGCCGCGTTCGAGGAGTGAGAGGAGGACGGTGGTCTCCGCGGCCATGCCTGATGCAAACGCAAGCGCGTAACTCGCGTTCTCCAGGGAGGCTAGCCGCTTCTCCAGGGCAAGCCTTGTCGGGTTGGCTGTCCTAGAGTATTCCAGACCCTTGGGTGGTCTTCCGATGAATCTTCTTGCGAAGGTGGCGGAGAGGTGAATCGGCGAGACGACGTCGCCCGTGGCTCCGAGGTCGGGCTCCTCGCCCGAGTGGACGGCCCTCGTTCCGAACTTCAACTGCCTATCTCTTGGCAACGTAGTTTATCACGTCTATCGTGGTAATTATGCCTACGACCCGGCTCCCGTCCAGCACCACCGCGGCGCCCCTGTCTTTGAGCACATTCAGCGGGTTCAGGATCCTGTCCTGCTTCCTGACCGTGGGTAGGGGCTCGTCCATCGCATCCCTGATTATCGTGTCTGGGGAGACGCGCTTCGAGCTCATCTTCCTCATGAGGGACACCTCACTGAGGCTGCCCACCTGCGCGCCGCTCTTGATTACCGGGAGGTGAGAGACGTCGTACTTCCGCATTAGCCTAATCGCCTTCCCGACACTGTCGGAGGGCGAGAGCGAGACCACCTTGGAGATCCGCCTCGACTTGAATCTCAGGACATCATCGACGGCGATTCTCCGCTCCTGCGTCTTGATGTAGCCGTACTCGGCCATCCAGTCGTCGTTGTATATCTTGTTGATGTAGCTCCTGCCAGTGTCTGGCAGTATGACGACTATGCTCTGGCCTTTGCGCATACTCCCCGCCACCCGGAGCGCGGCGAATACCGCCGCTCCCGACGAGCCCCCAGCGAGGATTCCTTCTTCCATGGCCAGCCTCCTGGTCATCAGGAACGCGTCCTTGTCCGTGACTGTCGCCATTTCGTCGATGACTCCGAGGTCGAGGGTCGCCGGCATGAAGTCTTCGCCAATCCCCTCTAGGCGGTAGCTGTGTGCTCTGCCCGCGTTACCGTAGAAAACGCTCGTCAATATGGACCCTTCTGGGTCCACTCCAACCACCCTGATCTTGCTGTTCTTCGACTTTAGGTACCTCGCCGTGCCGCTGACCGTGCCGCCCGTTCCGACCCCGGCCACCAACACATCGACCCTCCCTTCCATCTGTTCCCAAATCTCAGGACCTGTGGTCTGGAAGTGGGCATCGGGGTTGGCGGGGTTGGAGTACTGATTGGGCATGAATGAGCGAGGAGTATCTCTTGCGAGCCGCTCGGCCACCCTCACGTAGCTTGCTGGATGGCTCGGGGGAACGTTCGAAGGTGTCACGATGACCTTGGCTCCGTACGCCCTCAGCAGGTCCATCTTGTCCCTGCTCATCTTGTCCGGGACAGTGAAGATGATTCTGTAGCCCTTCAGCACTGAGGCAATGGCGAGTCCCATCCCTGTGTTCCCAGAGGTTGGTTCGATTATCGTGTAGCCCGGCCTGATCACACCTCTCTTCTCCGCGTCGAGGAGCATGGCCAGACCGACGCGGTCCTTGACGCTCCCGCCGGGATTCAGGAACTCGAGCTTCGCGTAGATCTTGGGGCGCAGCCCACGCGTTACTTTGTTGAGCCTGACCATCGGGGTGTTCCCCACGAGCTGCAGGATATCGTCGGCTATTGCAGGCCTCAACGGTGGTCCTTCGACCCAATCGATCACACCGTGATAAAGAGGGCGGTAGTCGATTGCAACGTGGCTCTGCGGGCGTGAGAGCGGGCCCGGTGGGATTCGAATTCGTGGGCGCTTTCGCGCCTCCCACGACATGCTGGTGTCTCCCACGCTAGCTAAGAGCCAGCCGCTGTAGTCGAGATTTCTCTCTAACCTGGCTGAGCCACGGGCCCGCAGGTTCTGGGCAATCTTGTCAGGGATATTTACTTTATTAGCCGACAATCGGTTCAGCGGCCGAAATGGGTAGCCTGACCTTCGTCGGCCTCGGACTTGGGCCAAAGGGAGTCAGCGTCGAAGGTCTGGAGGAAATACGGAGGGCAGACGAGGCCTTCCTCGAGTACTACACCACGCCCCACGACCCCAGCCTCGTGTCAGAGCTCGAGAAACAGGGAGGAAGGAGCCTGACCGTGGTAGACAGGGCATTTGTGGAAGATGGCAAGTCCATACTGACTGAATCGAGGTCCAAGAGGGTTGTCCTCGCCGTACCAGGCGACCCAATGATAGCCACAACGCACGGTGAGCTGAGGGTGAGGGCCATCAAGGCTGGAATCGCAACCAGCATAGTCCACTCGGCTACGATTGGCACTGCCGCGGCCAGCGCATCCGGGCTCCACTACTACAAGTTCTCCAGGACGGTCACTGCCACCAGAGACTCTCTGAAACGGCTGTCCCAAGTGTACCAGATCATACATGAAAATCTCCTGGAGGGCGCCCATAGCCTGCTCCTGCTTGAATACGACGTGGATGCAGGCGAGGGGGTCTCGCCAAACCAAGCAATCCGGGGGCTCCTCGACGCCGAAGCGAACCTCAAGCGAGATGTTCTGTCGGTGGACACGTTTGCCCTCGTGTTGAGCAGGCTTGGCAGGTCAGACGAGGCATACGCCGCTGGCTCGTTCTCCGAGCTCGGCAGCGGGGAATACGGCGCCGCGCCTCACTGCATAGTCATCCCTGGCTCGCTTCATTTTACAGAGTCGGAGGCAATCGAGGCCGTGTTCGACATCGACAAGGACAGGGTGCACGCAAATTCGAGCAGAGTCAAGCGGACCGCCGCGACCCTAGTCCCCCGCTATGTCGGAAAGACGAAGAAGGCTCTCGAGCTGGCTCGAAGGAACCTCGACACTCGGTACGACACGGTGGTCGAGAACGTTGAGCTCTACATGAGGGACGCTGAGAACTTTCTGGCAAAGGGCGAGGACGAACTCGCAATGTTGAGCATAGGGTACGCAGAAGGGCTCCTCGACTCGCTGAACTTCTCAGGCGTAGTCAAGGTCGAGTGGTAAGGGATGAACGACAGGCGAATCCTGGGCGAAATCTTCTCGCTGACGCTGACGAATACAGCGAGTTCGAGTGAACTGGCAAAGAGGACTGGGGAAGGAACCAAGAATGTCGCGCGCCGCTTATCATCATTGAAGGCCAAGGGCCTGGTCGAGAGGCATGGGTCCCGTCTCAGGCTCACGGAAAAGGGAAGAAAGAGGGTCAAGGTCGTCTTCATAGGCGGGAGTTTCGAGCTGATCCACCCGGGTCATCTTCACACCATAGTCCAGGCGAAGAAGTTGGGCGACGTACTCGTCGTAGTGGTGGCAAGGGACTCGACGATTAGGAGGCGGAAGGGAAGGGAACCCATCTCTTCAGAGAAGGACAGACTATCTCTCCTCGCCTCGGTCAGGGCAGTCGATGCGGCGATCCTGGGCGTCGAAGGCAACATCTACGAATCGCTCGAGAGGGTGAAACCCGACGTGGTAGCGCTGGGTTACGACCAGTATCACGCAGAGGGAGAAATTGAGAGAGAGGCGGAGAGGAGAGGCATGCGGCTCAAGGTGGTCAGGCTCGGCGCGATTAGCCCGGAGATCAAGACATCGAAGATACTCGCAGACCTTGCCTAGCCGACGCTGCCGAGCTTCTTGTAGACCCTGTCCATCGAGGACTTCACCATCTCCCTCCTGACCTCCTCCATGAGCAAGCCGCGAGTGTCCTCAACCAGCATCCTGGCCACGTCTATCTTTCTGCGCGTCCCGTTTACCACGTGGTCGTAGACAGCAAGAGGAGAGCAGGCGGAATAGAGTGACTCCATTTGATCAAAGAACCTCTTCGCCTTCTTGATGTCGCTATCCATGATCGAATCCAGGATAAGCCTCTTCAGCTCGCCGACGGTATCGAGCAGACCGAGCAGATATGCCTCGGGAGAGGCATCGAGAGCCTCCCTCGAAGGTATCTGCCCTCCCTTTGCAAGCGCATAGACCGCGGAGGCCTCTACGAACTCCGTCTCTGGGGAGATAAGGTATCTCGTCACCGGGCCGTCAGCCAGCTTCTTCAGAGACCTTAGGAGCGTGCGAGCTCGGGCCAACTCCCTGCCTGCCTCGGCGCGCTTGCCGCCGTGCACGTCGATTATTGTCCTCGAGCATGATGAAATCACGTCTCTGCTCTCCTTCAAGAGCCGGTCGCGGCGTTCCAGTTGGTCAGAGAGACGCTTCTCCACTCCCTTCAGGGATTCTGTTAGCCGATCCATGTCGTAGACATTCGCCTTTGAATAGGTGCAGTGATAAGCTTACCCGTATTCGGCCAACGCTTATGAAACGTATGAACCGGCGCGGATGTAGTTGACGAGCCGGAGCGGGGTCGGGCTTGCCGAGACCGCGGTCTCCGCATTGCTTGGTGGCACATCCTTCCCTGTCATCGCAGTTGCAATCAGAGGCGGCCTCGACCCGTTGGAATTCGCGTTTCTCAGGTTTGCGGTCGCAGCCCCGGTGATGCTGATTCCGTGCTTAATCTGGCGTCGGCGGCTCGGGGGACTCTTCAGGATGAAGGCAATTTGGCTTATTGGCCTCTTCAATGCAGTAGGGTTCCTCTGCCAGTTCGTGGGCCAGGCTCATACAGACGCCTCGGTGGCTGCACTACTGGTTAATCTCTCCGTGATGTTCGCAGCTCTGGGCGGCGCTTTCTTTCTCGGCGAAAGGCTCACTCCGTCAAGGGCCGCCGGCGTGGCGCTCGCGGTACTGGGAACGGTTCTGCTCACGACCAGTGGGAACATCGGGGAGCTGGCGAGTGGACAATTGTTCGGGGACGGACTCTACCTGCTGTCAGCGCTTTTCGGGGCGGCGTACATTGTCTACAGCAAGAGCAAGACGGATGAAACAGGTTGGGACCCGTATGCGGCCTCAGCAGTCATAATCGCCTCCACAGCGGTCATCATGTTTCCCGCGGCCCTCCTATCTGGGGCGCACCCGCCTATCTCCGCGCTGTCGTGGCAGGCCATAATCTACACCGCCCTCTTCAATACGGCAATACCATACGCATTGTACCAGGCGGGGCTCAGATACCTTTCGGCTGGGTCGTCTGCAGTCGTCCTGACGCTTGGACTTGTTACCGCGGTCGGCATCTCTGTGATATTTCTCGGCGAGGCGATGACCCCTGTCTCATGGACGGGAGCTGTGTTAATCTTGGTTTCAGTGCTGCTCGTCTCTGGGCTCGAGGTCGGCGGCAAGAGCTTATCCGTCGTAAATTCGAATACCTCGCGAGCGTAGGCTTCGTATCGAATGGTGTCAACCCAGTACGTCAGAGGTCGCGCAAGGGAGTATAGGGCGATGTCGATGCTTAGGAGCGAGGGCTGGATGGTTTCCCGTAGCGCAGCGTCTCACGGTGCGGTGGACGTCTTCGCGGCGAAGGGAGGAAGGCTCCTGCTGGTTCAGGTGAAGAGTGGAAGGGCCAGGGTGAAGAAGGAGGAGCTCGAGGAGCTCGTTCGGTGGGCGAGGGAGTCCAACGGAGATGCTGAGGTGTGGCACTTCAAGGGGAGGGGTAGGTTTGAGAAGAGGAGGGTCCACGCCTCGAAGGGGAGCCCAGCTTGAAGGCGAAGTGCTACCTCTGCGACACCGAGCTGGAGGCGGTTGTCCATATTCTCAGGGTGGGGTCGAAGGAGGAACCGGTGTGCGACGAATGCCACTTGAAGACCGTCAACAGGCAGAAGGCCAAACAAGAGGAATCGGGCGAGGGCTAGGAGGCTCAGGCTGGGGCGCAAGCCCTCCGAAGCTTCGCCACCTCAGCTGAGCAGCGCTCAACTGCGTCCTCGTCCCCAGATTGCTCGTACGAGTCAAGAGCCCTCTCGTACTCCTCGAGGGCAGCCAGCGCGCGCAGCTGCGGGCCGAGTGCTCCGTTGGCGCCTAGGATGTCGCCAGCAGCTTCGAACCAGTTCCCCGCCTCAATGAACTGCTGGAGCTGGTAGAAGCAGTGGGCTATCCAACCACACGCATCCACCCTCTGCGGGGATCCTACGAGGCTCTCGAACTGCTCCCGCAGGAAGTACACGGCCGGATTGCCGCTCCTCATTGTTCCTGCCCGAAAGGCTCTGGCGAAGTCCAACTTGGCGTTTGGAGGTGAGGGGGTGCGTAAAGGCGACGAGCAGAAGAAATCTTGAGCCGCTGGGCAAGACTGGGTGATGCTCTAGGGCTCGCGGAAGGCTTCGACCTCGGCTTCTCGCAGCTTCCTTCGTGTCAGTGCCTGCTTGAACCGCCTTTTCTCGTCTGCGGTCTGAGGGGCCAGCTGGGGGATGACGGTCGGCCTCCCCTTCCGATCGAGCGCGACGTAAGTGAGGTAGCACGAGCCTGTGTGGGTCGTCTTTCCTGTGGAAGGGTCGTGCGCTTCGATCCTCACCCCGACCTCCATCGAGGTCCGGCCTACGTAGTTCACGGAAGCTTTCATGATTAGTACGTTGCCCACGTAGACAGGCGCGTAGAAGTTCATGCGGTCGATCGAGGCTGTGACCGCGTTGGTTCCTGCGTGCTTCCAAGCCACAATGGCCGCAACCTCGTCCATGTACCTCATTATGGCGCCTCCGAAGACGTTCCCCAGCACGTTAGCATCGGTCGGCATCATGAGGCGGACCGTGGTCAGGGCTGAATCAGACGGCTTCCTTGCGCTGGTCTTTGGCAACGTTGACAGAACGGGCCTTCTGAGGTTCATAAACATGACAGTCGCCAGCGTGGCCCTCGAGCAATCCAATGACTGGCCTCAACGTCTTCCAGCTGAAGGTCGGACCGATAGCGAACTTCGTCTACCTCCTGGTCGATGTTCAGAGCATGGATGCTGTGGTCGTGGACTCGGGTTGGGAGACCGGGCCAATCGTGGAAGCCGCAAAGGCGAACGGTGCCCGCGTGCGCCTCGTGGTTGCGAGCCATGAGCACTTCGACCACACCTCCACTCTTCGAAAACTGGCCGAGGAGACCGGGGCAAAGGTCGCTGCCCACGCTTCTTCTCCGATAGACCACGACATCTCCCTACGCGACGGTGGGAAGCTGGAGGTGGGACGGAACAGCCTCAGGGTCATGCATACGCCTGGACACACAGAGGACAGCATCTGCCTCTACGACGGAAGAGAAGTGTTCACTGGCGACACTCTGTTCGTCGGGACCATAGGGAAGTTCGAACGGAGTGGGGCCGAGGCCATCTATCACAGCCTCCACGACGCGATCCTGAAGCTCCCGGATTCGACATTGGTCTACCCTGGGCATGACTACGGGAGCGCGCCGTTCAGGTCAATTGGGGAGGAAAGACTGGATAACCCCTACCTGGCGGCGAGGGACCTCAGGGAGTTCATTTCACTCTTCGCTTGAGAATCCTGGCAAGAAGGGCGACTGAGACGTTTCCCCCGCTGATCACCAAGACCGTCTTGCCTGTTCTTTCTTTCCTGAGAGGACCCTTCACAGCGGCGAGGGGCGACGCGCCAGCGGGCTCCGCCAGGACGCCGGTGTTGGTCAGCAGGTCGAAGACCGCGTCCTCAATCTGCCTGTCATTGACGAGTCCTATCCTGTCGACATACTTCGTGACGGCCTCGAACGTGAGCTCGCCCGGCACAGCGGACTGCATGCCATCGGCGATCGTCGGCTTCGGGTTTACTTTCACCATCCTCCCCGCCTCGACCGACTCGTACATCGAAGGGATCGCCCTGGTCTCGGCCCCATACACGCGCACCGCATCGAGGCTCTGCTTGAGGGCAATCGATATGCCCGAGATCAACCCTCCCCCACCAATGGCGACCACCGCTGAATCGATTTCGGGCAGTTGCCTGACCATCTCCAGACCGCAGGTGCCTTGACCCGCTATCACGTCCCGGTCGTTGAACGCGTGGACGAAAGTGAGGTTCCGCCTCTCCGCGACGCGCAAGGCGTGCTCGAAGGCCTGGTCGTAGCCCATGCCGAACCTCAAGACCTCCGCGCCCTGGTCTTGAATCAAGCTGACCTTCTGGGGGTTCGCGTTCTTGGGTACGCATATCACGGCTCGCGCGCCGAACTTGCGGCTCGCGTACGCAATCGCAAGACCGTGGTTTCCCGACGAGGCGGTCACGACGCCTTTCTTGAGGGCCGAGTCGCCGAGCTGCATGAGCTTGTTCAGGGCCCCTCTGATCTTGAACACATGAATGGGCTGGAACACCTCGAGCTTGAGATAGACTTCCCTTCCAAGGAGGGACGAGAGCCTTCCGGAGTGTTCCAAGGGAGTTGGCGGGATGAACCTTCTGATCCTTGCCTCGGCCCTTTCAATCTCCGCGAGGTTAGGCAGCATAGCCGTGCCGCTCAGCCGAACCACTTCTCGAGCGTTTCGGACTGTGTGTTCTTTGATGCGGTCACCCTCGCCAGTGCGGCCTCGACGCGCTCGGGCGAGAATGAGTGCTCGTCAACCAGGAACGAGACCACGGCGTGTCTGTCCAATTGTTTCCACTCCGGGGTGATCCCCTTCGTCGCTGGCGGGTTGAGGTAGAGGTCCCTGATTGCCTCGTAGCTAACCTTCGCGACCTCTTCCTTCAGCTCGGTGATCTTCTCGAGGCTGCCGTACCTCTTGAGGTACTTCAGTGCCCTTACCGGGCCCACCCCCTCAAAACCGTCGGGGTTGAAGTCGGTGCCCAGGAGGATTGCAAAGTCAACGAGCTGTTCCCTCGTCAGGCCTGTGTGTGACAGTACTGCCGCGAGCGAAATCCGCTCGGGCTGGACGTTGATCATGATCCCCTTGCTCGGAAGCCTCCGCTTGCCCGAAATCGTCACGTTGCGGACGAGGACCGGCGCGCCAAAGATGAGCGAGTCATGGTCTTGCGAGGCGACAGCCTTCACTGTGCCCTCTGCCGCCATTACAGATGCCTGCGCTTCGCCTTCAGACGGGGCGTCGACGTAGGGTATCCCCATCGAGTCCAGCAACCGCTTCGCGTCCACCACCATGTCCCGCCTCAGGGAAGTGGAGGCCTCCGCGTACTTCCTGGCCTGGACCACATCTCCAGTCTTGAGCGCCCTTAAGTACTGGTCCTTCGCCTCCCGCCTCTGGGCGGAGCGCCGCTCGATTTCTTCGGCCTTCAACTCTGGGGGCTTGCCGTCGAACACGTACACGAGTTTGATTCCTAGCTCCATCAAGTTGACGTTGCGGTAGAAGAGCCCGCTGATGTGGGACGTCACCCTTCCGCGGGAATCCTTGAGGTGCTCGCCGCTGGCTCCCCTTATTATCGCGAGGAACTGGTACAGGGTGTTGTATGCGTCTACTGCGAGAGTCCAGCCGGTTATGTCCTCGAGTTGAATCTTCTCTCTTGGGACCGCGTCCCCAAGGTCAACGCCCATAGCTCGTCCCGAGGGCGAGTGGCGTCATTTATTCGTTGATGCGAGGTATCTTGGTTTCTTCGTCCTGCTTCTCGACGACCTCTAGCCTTCGCTTGTCCTTCGCTACCCATCGAACGGTGAGAAGGCCGAGAATTTCGAGCTGCATGAGGATCTTGTTTAGCTCGTCGGGCGAGCACTTGCTC
Source organism: Nitrososphaerales archaeon (assembly GCA_032906705.1). Lineage (GTDB taxonomy): Archaea > Thermoproteota > Nitrososphaeria > Nitrososphaerales > Gagatemarchaeaceae > DASPPF01. The sequence goes on along the minus strand of JAJTZC010000006.1, from coordinate 36,271 downwards.
CCGTTCTTGTTTAGCGACTCGAGTAGGTCGGAGTCCATCCCGCTCTTCTTCTCCTTCAGCCATTCGAAGGCTGCATACCTGAGTGGATACTTCATAGAATCACATCGCGGAGAAACGGCTATAGTCCCAAACACTGTTGGGGTATAAAAGGTATGCCGATACTTTTCAGCGAGGCGGTAGTCTGCTGGACATCCTGCTGACGCCCATCATTTCGCACTGGCCGACGAAAGGCGCGCCGGAGACAGCCGCCTCCACCTTGTCTATCGTCCCTTCCTCTTCTGGGGTAATGATGTCAAAGACGATTGCCGAGAGCCCGAAGGCGATCGGCTCGATCTTTTGGCCTCTCACCTGCGCGAAGCTGGGGAGCTTTTTCGTGACCGAGTCAATAATCATCTGATGCTCGGTAGTCGTGTCTGCGGGCAACACCTTGATCCTGACTACGTACGAGCCCATAGGTTCCGCCTACGGGCCTTCGAAGCCGCAGTTCGAGCATTTGTATCTGCGTGAGAACTTCCTGCATTTCTCGCACCGCCATATCAGCACCTCATGGCAGTTGGGGCACAGGAACTTGGTTGCCCTTTCTCCGGGCTTGACCGGCCGGTTGCATGAGCTGCACAGCGGCAGAGATATGGTCGACTGAGACATTTGTCTTGAATGCCCCTCGAAGAGATGCTGATATGTCTTGCTGAACGCAGAATGGCTCAGGAGCCCAGCAGAAGGGTTTTCGCCTGCGCCGAGGCAACCACACGTGCGACCTTCAGGAGCCCCGCTACGCCGAGCGCGCCAAGCAATCCGGTCGCGTGGAAGTCGAAGTCGGACTGGGAGAGCTTCGCCAATAGCTTGGGAGTTGAAAGTGCCGCCAGGATCGAGTCCAGATCATCATTGGACAGCTTCTCGAATACGCCCCTCAACCTCAGCATGTTTCTCATCTCCTTCAGGAAGCGCTTTTCCCAATCCGGCTGGTATCTGTTGACCAAGGAGTCATCCTTCAATTGGATGGCGTCGCTGACCCATCTCGCGGCGATGACGGCTCCAGAGATCGAGGTCGTTATGCCACCGGCTGTGGTTGGTTTGACCTGACCAGCCGACTCGCCGACGAGGATCCTCCTGCCTGAAACGAACGACTCCGCGGGCCCGCCGACATAAATCGGAGCCGACACCTTGTGGAGCACCCTGTGGGGCCTTGACTGCAGGAAAGAGTCGAGTGCCTTGAATCCTTGGAGCCCCCTTCCGGCGACCCCTACCTTTGCCAGGCCCGGCCCGAAGGGAATCACCCAAGCGAAGAATCCGGGGTACTTGGCGACATCCAGGAATACTTCCACCACTCTTTCCCTGATCCAGTCGCCCTCGACCTCGTATTTCGCCGCAGGGATTATTCCCCCCCTCGGCGAAGAGGCTGGTCCGGTAGCGTCCACAAAGTACTTCGCCTCTACAGTGTCATCGCCTACCCTAACAGCTACCCCTTGGTCGGTTTCATGGAAACCTTCGACCCTGTTCCCTCTCTCAACCACAGCCCCCCAGGACTCGGCCTTCTCGCACACCTGTTTGTCGTAGGCACTCCTGTCGAGCACCACTACGTCGAGGGCAGTCGCGTTCACAGCCAAGTCCCGACCTGATGGGGAGCGGAAGACGCCGGAGGCGATCTGGTTCTGAATCACTTCTCTCTTGGGGGCGAACCCAAGAGTCCTCAGGCCTCGAAGGCTGACCAGAGCGTCGCACTTCTCAGGCTCCCCGATCTCCTCGTGCTCCTCGGCGACCAGGACTGAGATGCCCCTCTTTGCGGCCTCGGCAGCGAAAGCGAGCCCCGCTATGCTGCCGCCAGCGACGACTACGTCATACGGCCTGCCCAAGAAACGGAAACCTGTTTCGCAAGCCTTAACCCCGCTCATATTAACAGTTGGCAAGAAGAGCGTTGAAACAGGCGATCGTTGTCAGGAGCGACGTCAAAATGGGGAAGGGCAAGCTCGCTGCGCAGGTTGCCCACGCGTCGCTTGCCTCGGCTGAAGAGGCGATGAGGCGCAAGCCGGAGTGGTTCGAGGAGTGGAAGGCCGGAGGCCAGAGAAAGGTCGTGCTGAAGGTGCAGTCCGAGGGAGAGCTGCAGGAACTGTACAGGAAAGCGAAGAGTGTGAAGTTGCCCGCGGCCCTGATCCAGGACATGGGGTTGACGCAGATCGAGCCGGGTACTGTGACATGCGTCGGGATCGGACCAGGGTCCGACGCGCAAGTCGACGCCCTAACGGGGAAGCTCAAGCTTCTATGATCCAGCCGCCCGACTCCGAGAGGGCGGCCGGGATGGAGGTCTACGCTACTGACGTACCGCCCTGCGCGGCGACGTTGAGGTCCGAGCCGGACGATTTCAGAGTCGAGGAGGCCATCAGAGAGCTGACGATAGAAAGTGAACCGAAGCCCGGCTACTTTCCACTTTATCGTGTGGAGAAGCGGTCGATCGACACGCTTCACGTTGAGAGGGCTTTGGCCTCGGCTCTGAAGAGCAGAATCGCGCACGCTGGGATGAAGGACAAGAGGGCTTCGGCCGCCCAGTTCATGAGCCCGACCAGCTCGAGGTCTGAGAGGCCTGCCAGGGTGGAAGGGAGGGACTTCGTTGCGGTGCTGGTCGGCTACCTGCCCAAACCAATATCGCGGTCGATGGTGCTTGGGAACAAGTTCAGAATCGTGATGAGGCACTGCTGCCCCGATGTCGGAGACCGTATCGAGGGCGTTCTGAGGGCGGCCGCGTCGCTCAGGATTCCCAATTTCTTTGGACTGCAGAGGTTCGGCTCGGGCGGTTCGCTCACCCACGTCATCGGACGCGCGATTGTCCGCCGCGATTTCAAAGGGGCTGTCTCTTCCATCCTCTTTGAGTCGAGGGACATGGACGACGAGGTGACCCGCCAGGCGAGGCGCCTTATGTCCGAGGGGAGGTACGCGGAGGGACACAAGATGCTGCCTCCGCTACAAGACGTGGAGAAAATGGTCGCGCAATACCTTGCGAGGAAGCCAGACGACGTGCTGGGCGCACTTCGGGCAGTGCCGATCGCCGTGAGGAGGCTCTACACGCAGGCGTACCAGTCTTTCCTGATGAACAAGACGCTCAGTCTCGCGTTGAAGAAGGGGCTTGACATCTCCTCGGTCAGACCCGGTGACAACTGGGGTGAACTCTCGGCCGAGGAGCTCAACGTGGCAAGGGTTCACGGAGTGAAGGAGCCGATGACCTCTGGAGCTGTGCCGCTGGTCCAGCTTGCAGGCTATGCTTACAGAAACTACGGGTCTAGGTTCGACCTCTGCCTGGAGGAAGTGATGGCCGGCGAGAGAGTGATGCCGCGCGACTTCTTCTCAAAGGAAATGCAGGAGGTTAGCGTGGAGGGAGGATTCAGAAGGCCCCACCTAGCAGTCCAGGGAGCCCACAGCCACACTTCGGGTGATTCGGCCGAACTCAAGTTCACCCTCCCCAGAGGCGGGTATGCGACTGTCCTTCTGCGTGAAATCATCAAGCCCTCCGACCCTGCGGGTGCAGGATTCGCATAGCCCGCGACAAGGCTTATACACCCAACCAAAATGGCGAAAATCGAACGGCCTTGCCCGAAGACATCTATGACATCACCATCATCGGCGCCGGGCCGACTGGCCTCTTTGCCTCTTTCTATGCAGGACTACGGCAGATGAAGACCAAGGTCATCGACGCTCTGGAGGAGCCTGGCGGCCAGGTTGCGGTCCTCTACCCTGAGAAGTACATCTTTGACGTCCCTGGCTACACCAAGATCCTTGCCAAGGAGCTGGTGAAGAACCTCGTCGAACAGGCCTTCCAGGCCGGGCCTGCGGTGGTTCTGGGGGAGAGGGTTACAACAATCGAAAAGAAGGACGGAATCTTCGAGCTCGGCACAGATACGGGTACCAAACATCACAGCAAGACGGTACTGATCGCGGCGGGCGTCGGCGCTTTCGCGCCGAACAAACTCGAGGCCTTGGGGGTTCCCGAGTACGAAGGAAATGGCATCTACTACTTCGTCAGGGACAAGTCGGCGTTCAGGGACAAGAGGCTGCTCATCGTCGGAGGAGGCGACTCGGCCGTCGACTGGGCTCTCAACATGAAGGACACAGCCAGAAAGATCACCCTCGTACACAGGAGGGATGTGTTCAGGGCGCACGAGCAGAGCGTCACCGACCTGATGCACTCCAGCGTTGACATCAAGCTTTTCTACGAAGTCAAGAAGGTGATCGGTGACGGGAAGAACATAAAGCAGGCCGTGATCTTCGATAATCGGAGCAAGGCGGAGACCACGCTCGACGTTGACGCGATCCTGGTCAACATCGGGTTCAGGGCTGACCTCGGGCCCATCAAGAACTGGGGCCTAGAGATAAACGGCAGAGAGATAGTGTGCAACGGAAGAATGGAGACAAAGATTCCCGGGATCTACGTGGCCGGAGACATCTCAGGACCAGTCGACACGGCAAAGCTGAACCTGATTGCCACCGGGTATGCTGAAGCAGCAGTAGCTGTCAACGTGGCGAAGGCTTACGTCGACCCGAACTCGAAGATCTTCCCCGGTCACAGCAGCGAGATGAAGGCAGCGCCTACCTGAGTTCGCCGAAGACCCTGCGGTAGTTGTAGTCGCCCCTGATGGACGGATTGAGCGGGTCGACGAGGATGCATTCGTACCAAGCGAACCTGCCGTCCTTCCAAAGCAGATACGAGCCGAGGACCTTCATGTTGGGGTACCGCTCGCCTACCCTCCGCTCCGCGACGGTCTGTGACGAGACGTCGGATTTTATCTTCAGGACGCCCATGTGTTTAGGCCGCCTGCCTGACGTGGGTCTCTGCTTGCGCATCCCGCCCCTTGAGACTCGGATGCGGACCACCACCACGCCCTCCTTGGCCTTGTAACCAAGCGATCTGGCCCTGTCCAGCCTCGACGGCCTTTCGAGCCGCAATAGAGCAGGCTCCCTCCTGAACTGCACCGCCCTTGCGCGGATTCCGCCGGCCTTCTCGTGAAAGATGCCCTGCCATGTCTTCGAAATCTGGCTGTACATGCTAGTCGGACGCCTCGTTCTACTTCTACAGATAAACGTTCTGAGCTAGGTCAGCCTTTTGGGAAGAACGCGCGGATCTTCTCGCCCACGACTGTGATAGCGCTGGCCTGAGCCTCGACAGTCTGTCCACTGATGTGGGGAGTCAGAAGGACGTTGGGAGCAGTCAGAATCTTGCCAGAAGGCGGCTCCTTCTCGAAGACGTCCAGCGCCGCACCTGCGAGACGGCCACTCTCGAGCGCCTGGGAAAGAGCGGGCTCGTCAATCACTCCTCCGCGGGAGGTATTGATGATGAACGCTGACTTCTTCATGGTCCCGAGCCGCCTCGCATCGACCATGTGCCTGGTCTGTTCGGTCATAGGCACGTGGAGGGTAACGTAATCAGAGGAAGAGAAGAGCTCGTCTATTCCGACGACCCTGCACGAGAGCGACGTTATCACCTCGCTTGAAATGGTAACCACGTCGTAGACAAGTAGCGTCATGCCGAGGGTGCGGGCTATCTCCCCTATCCTCCTTCCGATCCTGCCGAGCCCTACGATTCCCAGGACATGGCCCTTGAGTTCGACTCCCATGAAGGACTCTTTCTCCCACCTCCCTGCGCGCGTCGATTCGTCGGCTCCGACGACCCTCCTGCTCAGCGCGAGCATCAGCAGGGTTACTTGTTCGGCGACCGCCTCGACCAACGACTCCGGACTGTTGACCACCTGGATGCCCCTGCTCATGGCATACTCCACGTCCACGTTGTCGAGGCCAGTGCCTGGTCTCGCGACCAGCTTGAGCCTTGGGGCATTCTCGAGCAGCTCTCTGTCTACCTTCGTCCTGCTTCTCACGACTAGCACCTCGTAGCCACCCACAGCCCTGAGGAGGTCGTCCCTCGAGATGCCGGGCTTGTAGTCGACCTGGAAGTTTGGGCCGAGAGAGAGCATGTCTATGTCAACGTGGTCGCTGATCAAGACTCTGGTCATCCTTTCCGGATCGCCTCTGTCGCTGTCTCTGAAATGGGCGATATATCGCTTGACGCCATCGTCTCTTGATGGGCGAGCTGGTTCAGGGTCGCACGTGTGGCGACGATGAAAGGCATGCCCTCGGAGTAACGGGCGGCTTCTCTCCCTGCCAACTGGACACCCACAACTGCCAAGGTGCCTCGCTCGAAGACGAGCGAGCAGGCGAGCTGCCCCCTCCAAGACTTCGACGCCTCTGCTACATCCAGACCGACCCCCGATGCCTCTTTGAGACCAAGCCCTGCCGAAGCCACACCGACCCCGACCAACTCCTTGAAGAACGAACCGACGACCTTTGCGGAAATGTTCGCTCCCGCAGCGTTCGCGCCCGCCACCCTCCCCATCAGTCTAGCTGAAGATTCGAACATGATTGACAGTGTGGCCGATCCGACACTCACCTCCGCGCAATCGCCGGCACCGTAGAGCCATGGGCTGCCAGACCGCATCGACTCGTCAACGACAAGTCCCCCAGAGCGACCCAGCCCCGAGGTCTCCGGAACCTGAGGGACGGACTTTGGTAGAATGACGCAGGAGTCGCATGGATGGACATCCCCGGCCGCCATCACGGCCTCCACTCTATCGACACCCACGATCTTGTCCACGTTGGCCGTTGAGAGGCTGATCCCCCACGAAGCGACGGCTTCCATCACGACCCTCCTGGGTGCTTCATTGAGCATTGTCAGCGCCCCTCCGGGGGAGAAGAGCATCACGGCGATGCCCCTAGCCCGGAGCTTCTCGGCAACCTCGATGGCTACGGGGCCAGAACCGCAGATAGACGCCTTTCCATAGTCGCGCAACTTCTCCCGCAGCGCCGCAAATGCCGACTGCGAGTCGAGGACGTGGACCCCCTGCTTCCTCATCCCGTCGAGCCTCACAGCCACAGGAGCGCTTCCAGTGGAAATGACTACTGACTCGAACTCAGACCTCCTCCCGCCCAGAGTCAGTGTCGGGCCGTCGCCGACTCTTGACACACGTTGGCCTAGCCCGACCTCAATGCCCCTTCCGGCTAGAGTTCCTTCGTCCAAAGGGGCATGGCGGGCATCCCCGTCGAGGAGGGACGGCCAACTGCTCTTCTCGGCCGGGAACTTGCTTCCGGCCTCTAGGAGCGTGACCCGCGCCCCGCGGTCCGCGGCGGCAACGGCTGCGGCTAGGCCTGCGACTCCAGCGCCGACGACCGCAACTCGATTCACGTTTCCTAAGAAGGCTTGGACGGTTATAACAGCGTGCTTGGGAGAAGCCGGTGTGCTGGTCGGGGTGGTGGGGAAGCCAAACGTGGGGAAGTCCACGTTTTTCTCTGCAGCAACGATGAAGGACGTCCCCATTGCGGACTATCCGTTCACCACGATCAAGCCGAACGTTGGCGTGGCATACCTGAGGACGAAATGCGTCTGCAAAGAGATGGGGGTCACAGACAAACCAAAGAACTCTGTATGCATCAACGGCTCTAGGCTCATACCTGTCCGGTTGGTCGATGTCGCTGGGCTCGTGGAGGGGGCTTCTGAGGGTAAGGGCCTCGGGAACCAGTTCCTCGATGAAGTGCGGCAGGCAGACGCGCTGATACACGTGGTCGACGCCTCCGGTTCAACTGACATCGAAGGAAGGAAGGTTCAGCCAGGCTCCCACGACCCCGCCAAGGACGTCGTCATGGTGGAACGCGAGTTCGACCTCTGGCTCCACGCCATCTTGAAGAAGGATTGGGGGAAGGTTTCGAGGAGTACCGAACAGGCGGGGGGAAGGATACTGCAGCACCTCACGAACAGGCTGACTGGGCTGTCCATCACGGAAGGTGACATCGAGCAGGTGATGCTGCACATGCACCTGAAGGCCGAGAAGCCCACATCATGGAGCGACGACCAACTGATGGAATTCGCTACCCAACTCCGGAAACTCGCAAAGCCGAGCCTCATAGCGGCCAACAAGGCTGACCTCCCCTCGGCGAAGCAGAACATGGAGAAGCTGAAGGAAGGAGGGAGGAGGGTGGTGCCCTGCGCGTCGGAGGCTGAGCTGCTGCTACGGAAGGCAGCGGAGCACGGTCTGGTTCAGTACACCCCGGGGGACGGAGAGTTCAAGGTGCTCGAGGCCGAGAAGCTCAGCGCCCCACAAGCCTCGGCGCTGAAGCTGGTCGACGAGCGTGTCATGCAACCCTACGGCGGGACAGGGGTCCAGGAAGCGATCAACGAAGCCTACTTCTCTTTGCTAAACGCAGTCGTGGTCTTCCCGGTGGAAGATGAAACAAAGCTCACGGACAAGGACGGAAACGTTCTCCCAGACGCGTTCGTGATGAAGGGAGGCTCCACGGCGCTCGACCTGGCCAGGACTGTGCACTCGGAACTCGCCGAGGGGTTCCTCTTCGCAATCGACGCGAGGACAGGAATGAGACTGGCTGCAAATCACAGGTTGGGAAATCGGGACATAGTGAAGATCGTCTCAGGCGGCAAGCGGGGCTAGGGCTTCGGGCTTCCGCTGTTCCGGTCTGGAGACCAGCTTACTTTTCCTAATTCCTACGTGCCTGAGGTGGGTCACCTTCTTCGCCTCGTTGTAGACATCGGAAGCGACCTTCTGAAGGACCATCTCCTGGGCGAACTGGTCGTAGGTCAAGCTTACTGCCCTTTCGCCGATGATCCTGTCCATCATGATTCGGAGGTCATGCTTCTTGGAGCTGTTCATCTTGCCTTGGGATAGTGCGATGCAGTAGACTCTCACAAGATACCCGTCCTTTGTACGGTAGTCCTTGATGAAGTCCGACATGGAAGAGCCCCTCCGGATCAGGCTCCTGAGGAACTCCCTGGAGTACTCGTGTCCCTTGAAGACGGAGTAGGCAGTCCCACCCTCGGCCCTGTCGATTTGGAAGAAGAGCTTGTAGTTGTAGTGCTGCGGGTCCTGCTTCAGGATGTCGTAAAGTGTCGTCTCCACAACCCTGCCACCGGGCTTTTCGATATCCGTGAGCGGGACCCTTGCTATCGGGGCGTCGCCGAAGGATGGAGAGGCCATGACTGTCACCCAGGACTTCAGCTTCCATTTGTCTCGAACCTTTGCGACTTTCTTTGGCAAACTTTTCGCCTCGCCTCGGACGGGCTTATAACCTCACTGATGCTCTAGACGGTCTTCGCCGGCCATGTAAGGGACCAGGACCTTCGGGACCTTGACAGAGCCGTCCTTTTGCTGGAAGTTCTCCACTATCGCGACCAGAGTCCTTGTGACGACCGCCGTGGAATTGAGGGTGTGCACCAATTGGGTGGGTTCGCTCGGCTTTTCGCGGTAACGTATTTTCAGCCGCCTTGCCTGGAAGTCGGTGACGTTGCTCGCCGAAGCCATCTCCCTGTACTTCTGTTGTGAGGGTAGCCAGGCCTCAACATCGTACGTCTTGGCAGACATGAACCCCGTGTCGCCGCTGCAGAGGAGCACGATCCTGTACGGGATGCCGAAGTCCTGGTAGATCCGCTCGACGTTTGCCACAAGTTCTTCGTGGAGCTTCCAGCTTTCTTCTGGCCTGCTGAAGACAATCTGTTCGACCTTGTAGAACTGGTGGGCGCGGAAGATGCCCTTTGTGTCCTTCCCGTGGGCCCCCGCCTCCGCCCTGAAGCATGGGCTGAGACCGCAGAACTTCATCGGAAGATCGGCGCCGTTCAGTATCTCGTCCTTGTGCATCGCTACGAGCGCGTGCTCCGAGGTGGCGATGAGGTGGAGGTCCTCCCCTTCTATCTTGTAGATGACCGGGCCGAAGTCGTCGATATTCACCACACCCTCGTAGGCGGCCCTGTTGAGCATGAAGGGCGGCTCGACTGCCACGAAGCCCTTCTTCCTGAGGAAGTCGAGGGCGTATTGAAGGATCGCATGCTCCAGCTTGACCGCGTCCCCTTTCAGGAAGGAGAATCTCGCGCCTGCGACCTTGGCTGCTCGCTCCATGTCGACCATCCCCATGCCGGCGAGCACGTCTACGTGGTGCTTCGGCTCGAAACTGAACTCGGGCTGCTTCCCCCATTTTCTGACGACCAGGTTCTGCTCCTCAGTGGTTCCGACTGGGACGCTTTCGTGCAGAAGGTTCGGGATGCTCAGGAGGATCTGGCTCAGCCTGCCCTGCTTCTGATCCGCCTCGGCGTCAAGAGCCTTGATTCTATGCGGAATGCTCCCGACCTCCTTCAGCTTGTCGTCCACAGACTTTCCTTGCTTCTTCAGTGAAGCGACCTCCGCGGTCAGCCTGTTCTGCCCGTGCCTGAGTTCCTCCACCTGAGCCTTCAGCTTCCTCCACTCTACGTCACAGCCTATCGCCTCATCCACCAGTCCGCTCTTTTCCGTCGCACCCCGCTTCTGGAGCCCGCTACGAACCGCGCCCGGATCCTCCCTGAGCAACTTGACGTCGATCAAATCATGCCCACTCGGCCTAGGCGTCACGGTTGTGAGATATTAGCCATACCTCCTGGAAGAGAGCGACGTCACGCAGTATGCTCTGCGCTGTCGCGAAGGCAGACGGTATCCGCTCTGACGCGATGCTGAAGAGGAGGGAGTTCCCTCTCACAGCCATCGAAAAGCGCTGCTCTGCAGGGATTGCCACATTGTCGGGAGCGAGGACTGAGGCCAGATCTTTGGCGACCCCACTGTCCCGGCAGGCGATGGTGAGCTGCAGTCTTGCAATCAAGCTGCGATCTTTTCCAGGACAAGCTTCGAGAAGGCCTCCATTTCTGAAAGGGGAATCTTGGCCCCGGCCGCCATGCTGTGCCCGCCGCCCACCCCCTTGACCGCTTCGGCCGCCTCCCGCATCACCACGCCAAGGTTCACTGAGCCCGCATATGAATCGCCCACCCTGGAGGAGATCTTAATCTGCGAGTCGCCCGACGATGCGCTCGCCACCACTATCTTGTCCTTGTACAGCGGAGAGGATGTGATGATCGAAGTCACCGGGCCCAAGAGTTTCTCGTCCACCAGCTGCTCGCCGCGCATCAGCACTACTCTGTCGTGCTGAATGACCCGAGAGCTATCTGAGGTGAGGCCCAGGATGGCTTTGTTGATGCTCAACCTGTACTCCGAGAGAATCTTCATCCCCGTCTTGAGGGCCTCCCTCCTGTCTCCCAAGCAGAGGGCCATCCCGGCTCCAGCCGCCCCCATCCTCCCGCACGAGTTCAGGAGGGTCGCGAACTCCCTTGCATCCCTGAGCGGCGTGTGGCGATCCTCGAATTCGAGAGTGTAGACCTCGCCTATCAATCCGGCGAGAGCATCGGTGCCCCCTCCCCCCGCCGCGAGCACGCCCGCAATCACTTCGGTCACCTTCATCGTCTCCTCGTTCGAGAGCTCGGAGGCGCTCCGCCACAGTGCGCCATCCTTGAGATTGAGCCCTGACTGAAGAAGGGCTGCCAGTACCGCATCCTTGTTTCCTGACATGCTAGGCATGAAAGGCGTCGAGGTCAAAGCGATAGATTCGTGGACGGGTCTAGTCTCTCTGCCGTTGACGACGAGACCTTTGGCCACGGAGACCAGCCCAGCTGACACAGCTTCTTCCACCGCTCTCCGGTTGAGCCCGGTGAGCGACCTGCCGGGGCCGGAGTCCTGCCTGTCAGCGACAGCCGCGACCACTGGGAGGTAGGAGAGGCTCCTGTTCGAAGGATCAACCGCGCACGCCAGGAAGTAAGCCATGGTAGTGGAGCAAGCCTCCTTCCCGCCGTCGTAGCCATACTGCCAAGCGTTCACGAAGAATGGCCTGTTGACGTCGTCGTCGGGGATCTGGTGATGGTCGAGGGCCAGGAACCTCCCGTCGAGCGCGCTCTCGAGCTCCCCCGCAAGGGAGGAGGCCAGGTCGGTGAAGATGTAGAAGTCGAAGTTCTGGCCCTGCAGCTCCTTGATCCTGCCGGGGTCGAGGTCGGGTATTGACCGGACTGCCACGTCCGCTCCCATCCTTGTCAGGCATCCGAAGACGACAGCGCCACTGGCCAGCCCATCTGCGTCGATGTGGGTTACCACGAGAATTCTCTTCCCCCGTTCGACCGCCAGGCGCAGGTCTCCCGCTAGGACCTTGAACCTATCCAAGAGACCGTCGAGGTCCGGCATGCGCCGATGGCACCCCCCGCTACGTCAGCTGGGCAACGACAGTTGTGTACTTGAAGTCCTTGGGAAGCATGTCTCTCTCCTTGTAATACTTCGAGAGCCTGTAGATTTTCGCCTCGACCAGTTCCATGGAGTGCACGTTCTTCCTGTCGGCCTTGTGCGTCGCGAGGTGCTTTTGGACACGCGCAGCTCTCTCGATCAGGTCCTTCAGATCTTGCGGCAGCTGGGGAGAGACATTTCCCTCGGCTAGAACCTTCCCAATAGTTTTGCCAAGGAGCGGCTTGGCCAGGGGGACTCCGTATTCGTCCCGCAGTGCGGTGCCTATCTGGCTCGGAGTGAGCCCTTCCTTCGCAAGTTTCAGAATCGTTGCCGTGGCGTCGGCGGCGCTGGTGGTGACCCATGAGGGAGTTGACTTGGTGGACGGCCTCGTCTGGTGCGACTTACCGTGCCTGTGCGAGTGGATCCTTGCCAAGGTTGGAACAGCCTTGCCGACTCCTGAGCGTTTGGCTGATAAAGATTACCTGCGTCCATCCTGTTCGATTAAGGGACACCGCTCAGGCTTCTAATTTCAGCGAATAAGTCCACCCAGGTCTCCACCCTTTGTGTCCTCTGTGCCTCCAATCCGTTTTTATGGCCTCCTCCCACGTCTTCTTGTTCAGGAGAACTTCCAGAACCAACTGAGGAGCTTGGTGGGCGACAATTGCAACGCGTTTCCCAGCCCACTCTTTTTCAAGGTCTTTCAAAAACTCCTTGACGCGGATTTCTACATCCCTATAGCTCTCGCCATGTGGGAACGGCGTGTCCAGGAACCAAGGGTCTTTGGCATCATCGACTGTTGAGATTGGGGAACCTGCATAATCACCATAGTTGCATTCCCTGAGTCTTTTATCCATCTTGATTGCAAAGCGGCCACCAAAAGCCGTTCTGGCAGTATCCAGCGCCCTATCGAGGTCAGAACAGAAAACGACGTCGAATTTCTTGTTTGCAATTAGTTTCCCAAGTTCGAGCGCCTGCTTTCTTCCAAGATCAGAAAGTTTTGTGTTATACCATCCGGCAAGTCGTTTTCTCTCGTTGAAGACGCTGGTGCTATGCACAAAGTAGGTGATGCGAATTGCATTGCCCATTCTTCAAATCTGAAGATGCTACTCTATAAAGAGAGCCAATCTTCAAACAAGCTATGTCCGTTGATCGAACAGAACGCCTGCGTCGACGGGATATCAACCATTTTCCCATGGCTCTCAGGGCAATCGCCCTGTGAGAGACTCCGCACTTCGCATTAGGACGCTATTCGACGCGCGCGTATCGGCCCCTCCTTTCAATCCCCCTTAGCTGCCTTCGCACTGAGGCCATGACACCGCTTCCCACCACCTCGCTGTAACCATCGAACAGAGCCTCCGTACCCGGGCCCGCCAGGGAGGCGTGGGCCCCGGTGATTGTTTCCTTGATCAGCCTGAGGTCGACCGCGTGGTCCTCTGTTCTCGTCGAATGAATCGAGAGCCCGAAGTCAATGAAGACGAGCTTCCCGTGCCGGATGATCACGTTTGCGGTAGTAACGTCCCCGTGCATGATCCCCGCGGCATGAAGCCTGGCCACAGCGCTCCCGAGCAGGTGGAAGAGGCGGGCTGCTTCCCTGCCCCTGAGACCTGACACAGCGTCCTTCATCCTGCTGCCAGCCACGTACTCCATCACAAGGGTCGCCTCGGGCACGCTGAGGAAGTAGAGGTAGGGCGCTTCGACCCCGGCGGCCTTCGCGTCTGCGATCATTCCTGCTTCGCGGAGGGTCCGCTGCCGCCTGATGGTGCGGTCCAGACTTTCTAGCCTGTACTGGAGCCTCTTCCTCACCTTGTAGACTGCCGCGCGGCCCGACCATCTGCCTAGGAAGATGTCCGCCTCTGCCCCGCGGTAGAGCAGGCGGCCCTCGCTGGATTCAGCTCCGCCAAGGGATGTCAACGGTGTCGAGCCTCCACGATTGTCTCACGGACGATTCCTCGATGCCGACTTTTTCGCCAGATTTGAAGGCAAGGTAGCCCGTCCATGCGATCTGGGCCCCGCAGTCCCCACTATAATCTGCGGGGACGGCGCTGAACCTCGCAGAGTGCCTCTCTGTCATCATAGTCATCATCTCCGAGAGCCTCCTGTTCGCGGCGACGCCTCCCACAAGCATCACCTCCCTTTTGCCAGTGAAGGCCAAGGCCCGCTCGGTCACCTCGACCGTCATCGCGAAAGCGGTCTCCTGCAGTGAAAAACAGATGTCCTCGAATCTTGAGCCCTGGTCGAAGAGCCGCTTCGCCTCGGTGAGCATCCCCGAGAACGAGACGTCGTTCCCCTTCACGCTGTACGACAGGGGAAGATAGTTCGAGGACCTCGATGCCCCATCCTCTATCGCCTTGCCGCACGGCGAAGAGAGGCCCGTGTGCCTTCCGAACTGATCGAGCAGCTGCCCAATCGTGAGGTCGAGGGTCTCGCCTAGCACCCGCCATCGGCCGCCGGAAAACGCGATGACCATCGTGTGCCCGCCCGACACGAGCAGGACTACTGGATCCTTTGAGCGGGTGAGCAGGCAACCAAGCTCGATGTGCCCGACGGCGTGGTTGACGGGCACAAGAAGTCTCGATGAGGACGCAGCGAGCGTGCGCGCCACGACCGCTCCCACCCTCAGGCACGGGCCGAGCCCGGGCCCCATGGAGTAGCAGACCGCACTCATCTCCTTGGGCCCCAGCCCTGAGCGTTCGAAAGCCTCCTTCAACACGGAGGACGCTGCAGCCATGTGGCTCTTGGAAGCTTCGAAGGGATGTATCCCGCTTCCTCCAGGCGGCGCGTATGTGTTTTTGGCGTTTGAGAGAATCTTCCCATCGGACGAGACCACGGATACCGAGAAGGTGTGGGCTGTGCTCTCGACCCCCACAGCATACTCCTTCATCGCGGGAGCTACAACTTCCTGGACTGGCGGTAGAGATCGCCGAGCAGGTTGATGTAGGGCTTGACTTCGGCGAGGAAGTCGTCGAACTTGGCCCTCTCGTACGTGGACGTGCGTTTGTCCCCGTCCACCACGATCTTGGCTCCCAAGATAATCCCGGCGCTCCTCTCCGCCTTTGCCTTCAACTTCGGAAAGTGGATGAGAGCCCCGTAGCCCACCTTCTTCCGTCCCTTGGTCAGGACCACGTTGTAGTACATGCTGAGGGTCTTTGTGAACTGACTCAACTGTTTCTTCCTGCTCTCGCTCCTCTTGACGTTGTCGAAGTCGGACGAGGCGAGGGCATCGATCATCTCCCTGAGAATCTTCATGTCGCCCACCTTCTTCGTGTACCCAGCGTATTCTATCGGCATCTGATAGACGCTGTGCATCACCGCATCCCAGTCGTCGGCGACGACGAACGTCTTGGTGTCCAGGTTCATCTCCCGCTTCAGCTCGTCTGACAGGATGTCCTCGATGGTGAGCTTCTTGGCCATGCGAAAGGTGCGCGAAGGGCATATAGTTATCACTTACGGACACCATTCGCAGGTTGAAAGGCCCAATCCAATCGCTGGAGGTATCCTACATTGTGCATGCCACGGAGGACGGCGACAAGGTCGAGGAGGCCGTTGCAGGCCTCTTCGGATTCCTGGATAGGGGCGAAGTGGACCGACTTGAGGGGCACTTCGGCAACGAAATCATCCGAGTCGCGCACCACGTTACAGGGAAGGACGCCGAAGCGGCCTTCTCGGCTCTTGTCGCGAAGATGCCTCCGCGCCTGCGAGAGCAATTGAGGGGCGAGTTGGCGCAGCATCTCGACGAGCATTCCGTTTTCTACGTGAGGCTCGATAAGCAGAAGCTCCTGGACGGGGAGCCAGCGCTCGCCGGCTCGGACCCCGTGAGGGTCAGGGTTAAGCCGAGGCTCATCACGCTCAAGGGGAGCGCAGCGTCTCTGTTCGGCAGGCTCTTATCATGAAGCGAATGAACCCGAAGCGGTACGTTCTGATCGAGGCTGAACGCGAGCTGAGCCCTCCTGAGTTTGAGACGTTGACCAGGCTGCTCGAGCAGAGGCACGGCAAGCTCACCGTCATCGAACTCGAATCGCCTCGCACCGCTTTCATAGTGAAGACCGACGGGCCGACGGCCACTGCGCTCAGAGAATCACTGGAGAACGTCGTCATCGGGGAGACCAGGGTGAGGACCAAGCTCACGTCCGGAGCGATAGGTAAACTCAAAAGGAGTATTCGGGGGAGTTCTGCGAGAGCGGTTGGCAAAGTTTCTGAGTGACGATTTCTTCGCTGAGCTTCAGACTGCACTTACAGGAGACGCGCAGTGGGTTGAGAGCACTAAGGGCGTGAAGACGAGCGTACTGCTCGGCATCAAGGATACGGGCCCGGGCCATCTGATCAGCGTTGACGGCGGCGTGACGACGATCCAGAAGGTCGAGTTGGGCGTTCCTGCTGAGTTCTCGTTCGAGGGGACCTATGATACCTGGGTGAAGGTGGCCAGGGGCGAGATGGACATGCAGTCAGCGGTGCTGAAGGGGCTGCTCAAGTTCAAGGGCTCGATAACCAAGATCCTGATGTACAGGGATAGGTTTCTCCGCATAGCGGAGCTCCTGAAGGGCGTCCAGAAGGAATTCTAGGCCGGGACGAAGACGTAGTACGGACTTCCCTCTTTGCTCGTCCTTGCTTCGATGCGCATCTTCATCCCCGGCTTGGCCTTCTCAGGCGACATACCCTCTAGCCAGGCGAGGACCTTCAGCCCGCCGGAAAGCTCCCCGATTGCGATGATGTAGGGGTCATTGTCGGCAAAGCTCGCGGGAGTAATCTGCACGTAAGTGAAGGTCACCAGAGTCGCATCCCTTGCCAGCTCCACCCACGTGAACTCGCTACCCATGCACTTTGGACAGTCAGCCTGAGGGGGGAAGCACACGTTTCCGCACTTTGAGCACTTTGTCGTGACGAAGCGCCCCTGTTTGAGAGCGTCCCAGAACTCGTGGGTCTTCGAGATGGGTATGTCGAACCTCAGGGTCAGGGACCTGCGCGAGTGGAGGAATGGTTCCCCGTCCATGGTCTCAGTTCCTCGAAAGAACTGTCACGTAGGCGTAGTGTCCGGTGCCCCCGACGTTGTGCACAAGGCCGATCCCGTTCTTGATGTTGGCCTGATGGTTACTTGCCTCCTGCCTGAGCTGCTTCGTTATCTCGACTGTCATCGAGACGCCGGTCGCTCCGATTGGGTGCCCCTTCGCCTTCAGGCCGCCGTCCAGGTTGACGGGAATCCTCCCTCCGACGCTAGTCTCCCCGTCGCGGATCATCTTGGCTCCCTCGCCCTTCTTGCAGAAGCCGAGGTCCTCGTAGGCCATCAGCTCCGCGATTGTGAAGCAGTCGTGACACGTGGCCACGTCCACCTTGTCAGGAGTGATCTTGGCTGCTTGGTAAGCCCTGTTGGCTGCCTCGACGGACGCGTTGAGGCCGACGTAGTCGCTCCTCTTGCTTAGGTTTGCAGAGTCGGAGGAGTAGCCGACCCCCCTGATCCAAACTGGGGTGTCTGTCAGCTCGCGCGCGACCTCTTCGCTGGCAAGTATTACCGCAGCTGAGCCGTCGGTCAAGGGACACGCATCGTAGAGCTTGAGGGGCCAGGACACGACCTGAGAGCCAAGCGCCTTCTCCAGCGTGATCTCTTTCTGGAACTGAGCCATTGGGTTCAGCGACCCGTAATGATGCGCCTTGACTGCGACCCTGGCCATGTCCTCTTCTGTAGTCCCGAATCTGTTCATGTGAGCCACAGCGTAGAGGGCGTAGTAGGCGGGGAATGTCATCCCGTAGTTCTCGAACTCCCACATGTAGGACCCTGCCCTGCCGATCAACTCCACTGAGGTGAGAGTGTCCACCTCAGTCATCTTCTCGACTCCGACGGCCATGGCCACCTTCGTCTCTCCGCTCAGGATACTGTTGTAGGCTGCCTTGACAGCAGCGCTCCCGCTCGCGCATGCCGCTTCCACCCTCATCGTGCCCACCGAGGTGAGCCCGGCGTATTCGTTGACAATGACAGCGGGGAGGGACTCCTCGTACCATCCGCCCGCACTGCCCACAACGACGTTCCCGATGTCAGGCTTGTCGACCCCGGAGTCGTCTAAAGCCTGCTTGATCGATTCAAAGGCGAGCTCCGCCACGTTGACGTCCGTCCTCCTTCCGAACTTTGAGTGGCCTATGCCTACGACTGCGACTCGGCTCATTGAGCGTGCCTCCCTAGGTGTCGAGAAGCTCTCGGGAAAGAATCCATCTCTGAACTTCAGAAGTCCCTTCCACTATATCAAGTATCTTTGCATCCCTGAGATATCTTTCCAGAGGTAACATCTTGCTCACCCCGTAACCACCGTGGATCTGGATCGCCCTCTCGCAGACCCAGACTGCTGTTTCGCTCGCGAAATACTTCGCCATCGCGGCTTCCTTCATGAACTCCTGGCCGCTGTCGTGGATTGTGGCAGCGTGGTAGGTCAGCAAGCGCGCGGCCTTGATCCGTGTGGCCATGTCCGCAATCATGAACCTGATCGCCTCGTACTTTGAGAGAGGCCTGTCGAATATGTTCCTCTTCTTCACGTAGGTGAGGACCTGTTCCATGGCGGCCTCGGCGATTCCCACAGCGGCAGCGGCGGCGCCGATTCTGGATTCTGCGAGGATGGCCATCGCGATGAGAAACCCGTCACCTTCGCGGCCAATCAGGTTCGAAGCCGGTATCTCGCAGTTCTCAAAGAGGAGCTCTGCCGTGCCCGTCCCCCTCGCGCCCATCACCTCCAGCCTCTGCCCGACCCGGAAGCCCGGGGTGCCCTTCTCAACCATGAAAGCGGAGATTCCGGCAGCGGCATCCTCCGGCTTTCCGGTCCTCGCAAAGAAGACGAGCAGGTCCGCGACGGCCCCCTGAGTGATGAACATCTTGGAGCCGTTGATCACGTATGAGGAGCCCTCTTTCGTGGCCTTGGTCGCGAGGCCGGCAGCGTCGGAGCCTGCGCCCGGCTCTGTGAGCCCGTAAGAGCCGATGATCTCTCCCTTCGCGAGTCGCGGAAGGTACTTCGACTTTTGCTCCTTGCTGGCGAATTTCGTGATGACGTTTCCAGCTAGACCGTTCTGGACGCCCATGATGAAGCTCGCGGAAAGGCTGGCCTTCGCGATGGCTTCCCCGACGACGACTGAACCCGTCAGTTCCAGGCCCAATCCGCCGTACTCCTGTGGGATGTTGAGACCAAGCAGACCGTACTCGCCCATCTTCTTAGCGAGTTGCATCGGGTATTCGTCAGTCTTGTCGATTCTCGCGGCGATTGGAATAATCTCCCTGGCGGCAAACTCGTCGGCCCACTTCTTGATCTCAGCATACTCGGGCTTCACGTGGACTTCAGGGAAGGAACTCACAGGCGGGCACTGGTTCCGATGAAAGTTAACGGTTTCGCTACTCGCCCTTGAAGTCGGGCTCGCGTTTCTCAAGCATCGCAGAGATGCCCTCGGAGGCGTCCTGGGTCGAGAGCAGCAAACCGAAGCTACCAGCTTCGAACAGCTGCCCCAGGTCGGTCGGCACCTGGGTCGACATGTTGATGGCGTGTTTCGCGAACTTGAGCGACAGAGGGGGCTGCTTTGCCAGCTTGGAAGCGAACTCGGTGACGCCCGACTCGAACTCGGCTTTCTTGAAAACGCGGTTGACCAGCCCGATCCTGAGGGCTTCGTCTGCGCCGAGCCTCTGCGCAAAGAAGACCATCTCCTTGGCCCGAGCAAGACCCACGATTCTTGTCAGCCTCTGGGTCCCTCCGGCACCTGGGATGAGCCCGAGCCTCGTCTCTGTCAGCCCGATCTGTGCGTCATCAGACGCGAGCCTGAAGTCGCATGCGAGAGCAAGCTCGCACCCCCCTCCGAAAGCCATGCCGTTGATCGCAGCGATCACGGGTTTGTTCAGTCTCTCGACCACACTGAACGCCTCGAACCAGCCCCTCGCGAAGTCGAAGATCTTGGCTGGCGCGGAGAAATCGAAGCTCGTGAGGTCGGCCCCCGCGCTGAATGCCCTGTCCCCCTCCCCGCGGATGATTACGACCCTTACGGAAGAGTCGGCCTCGAGGTCCTTCATGGAGGTCACGAGTTCCTGGACGAGCTTCTGGGTGATCGTGTTAAGTCGGTGCTGCCTGCTGAGGACCACCCATGCGAGTGGCGGGGCCTTCTTGACTGCGACCTCTTCCATCCTAGTCTCGCTCAGCGCGTAATCGTAAAACCCTTTGCCGGATCTCGCTCCAGTCTTCCCGTCTCTGACCATCTGCTCGAGGAGGGGGTCGGGCCTGTAGAACCCCCCGAAGCCCTTTTCCTTGGCCTTCAGCGCGTCGACGACGCGGTCGATGCCCCAGCGATCGGCCAAACGTAGTACGCCGTCCGGGAAGCCCAGGCCGAGCTTCACGGACTTATCCAGGTCCTCGGCAGTGCAAACGCCGTTTCGCAGCAACCAGGCAGCGGCGTTGACGGCGGGTGCGAAGACCATCAGCGGGTCGATACCCTCGCCTGCGTCTCTCGGAATCGCCGGTCTCTCCCACTGGCCCTGCCCGTACTTGTAGAAGCCCTCGCCGCTCTTTCTTCCGAACTTTCTCTCCTCGAACTTTTGCTTGAAAAGCGGGGCCACCAGGACATTGGAAGGGTCTCTGGAACCGACCGCCTCTGCGGCCTTGTATATGGTGTCGATGCCGCTGTAGTCGGCCAACTCGAAGAGGCCCATCGGGAGCCCGACCTTGAAGACGGCCATGGAGTCGACCTGCTCCATTGTCGCCTGACCGCGTGAAAGAGCCCAGGCTGCCTCGTTGAGGAGGGGGCCTAGAATCCTGTTCACGATGAACCCGGGCACGTCCTTCCCGCAAACCACGACCTGCTTGCCCAGCTTCCCCCCGATGGAGACCGCGAGGGCTAGTGATTCGTCGCTCGTCTTGGCGCCTCGGATGACCTCGACCAGTGGCATCATCGGCGGCGGATTGAAGAAATGGATCCCGACGAACAAGGCTTCCCTACCGGTTGACGAGGCAATCTCGCTGATGGGCAGCGTGCTCGTGTTCGACGCGAAGACGGCTCTCTTCGGCGCTGACTTGTCAACCTTGGCGAACAGCTCGCGCTTGACCGAGAGGTCTTCCGGGGCCGCCTCGACGACGAGGTCGGCGTCCTTCACTGCGTCCTCGAGGTTGATCGTTCCCCTTATCCTCGAGAACGCGTCCTTCGCCTTCCCGTCGGAGATCGTCTTCTTCTCTGCGAACTTCGAGAGGCTCCATTGCACCTTCTCTAGCCCTCCCCGGATGAATTCCTCCTTGATGTCATAGAGCGACACGTCGTAGCCCGCAAGAGCCGCAACCTCTGCTATCCCGTGGCCCATCACGCCGGCGCCGAGGACTGCGATCTTCCTCACCTCGTCAGCCTTCATCGTCATCAGTCGGACCGCGGCCCCTGTGACGATAAAAGGCTTGGCGAGTTAGGCGATGACTCCGGCTCTTTTCAGACGCGTCACTTCGGCCTTGGTGTATCCGAGCGACCTCATCACACGGCTCGTGTGTTCGCCCAGGGACGGCGCGTGTGTGAAGGGCGATGACCGAATCGGAGTTGATGCCCGGAGCGGGGTGTTGAGCACCGTCCCGCCGTCCTTGACCTTCGTCAGGAGACGCATCGCGCGCGACCAGTCCGAGTTGAGCGCCTCTGCGACCGTGAGCACGGGAGTCGCGCACGTCTCCTTCCTCATGAGGAGCCTGGCCCATTCGTCCCTCGTCTTTGTTGAGAAGACCTTTCTCAGCCTCCTCGTGACTTCCTTTCTCTCGCGCTCAGACCCAAAGCGCTTGTCCTCGAGTTCAGGGACGCCCAATTCGGTTACGAGGTTCCGCCAGAATCGCTCCTCGACGGCGGCCACGGCGATGTACTTCCCGTCTGAAGTGCTGAAGAGGTTGTAATACGGATCGGACCCGAAGACGAGGCTGCCGCCTTCGGAGGGAGAGTCGCCGGTCGCCAAGTAAGATGCGGCCGGGATCACCATCCATGAAAGCAGAGACGGCACGATCGGCACGTCGATGAAGACCGCTCCCTTTCGCCTGACGAGCGCTGCGAGGATGCCCAAGGCGGCGAAGGTCCCGGACACCATGTCCCCGAGCTGAATCAACGGGACCTCAGGTCTCCTCGAGTATCCGAGGGAGCCCGCCATCGCTTGGAAGTTGATGTCGTGACCGGGCATGCTGCTGTGCCGGTTCGTCTGACCGAAAGCCGAGATGGAGCAGTAGACAATCTTGGAGTTCAGCTTGCGAACAGCGTCGAAGGAGAAACCAAGCCTCCCGACGGCTCCCGGTCTGAAACCTTCGATGAAGACATCTGATCTCGCGATCAACTTTCGCAGGACCTCCTTGCCACCCCGCGTCTTCAGGTTGATGCCGATGCTCTGCTTGTTGCGGTTCGCAGTCTGATGCACCGGGCTCTCGCCATTCTTCGTGGGCGGCGTCGCTCGCATGTAGTCTCCGAGGCCGGGTTGCTCAACCTTGAGCACTTCGGCGCCCATGTCGGAGAGGAGCATGGTGCAGTACCCGCCCGGGAGTAGCCTGGTTACATCAACGATCTTCACCCCGTCGAGCAGGCCCATCACCGGGGCTTAGGATCACGTGGACAAAAACCTAAATGCGGGAATGACTTCGGAGACCCGACGATGAGGTGAACGCCGTCCCAGTCATAGCCCGGAGTAAGCTCCCGGGCAGATGATGAACTCGCGACGATACCGAGTCAAGATTCCCTCGAGGAAAAAGCACCCCCAATGAGCTGGGTTCCCTCTCGCATCAGGACTCGGGCTGCCTCGGCGCGCACCTGCGCCAGTGCAGTTCGCACTAGGAGTTCTATGCTTATTAGAGAAGCGAAGCCCGAGAGCCGAGATGGCGAAGTCGGTCAAAGTTCACGATGACACGCACAGAGTGCTCAAGCAGTTGAAGGTACAGAGGCGCAGCAAAAGTGTGGACGAAGTCATCAGAGACATGATAAAGCAGTCGACTGGCAATCCAGTCGAGAAGACGCCTGTGAAACAGAAAAGTGCTGAGCTCACCTCCTACTTGGGCGGATGAGCGGCAAGACAGAAATACGCAGACCGGGCGACCCAGTGAAGCTAATCATGGCCAAGTTCGACGGCATAGTCACCAAGGCGCTCCTGACGGTCTCGGAAAAGGAAAACGAGCTGACGCTCGTCTTTGCGGACAACAGATTCCTCTTCGTCACCCTCGAGGGTGGGAAGCTAAAGTCCGTGAGCGTCCCGGAATAGGGACCTACTCCTTCTCCAGGATTTCCACGGTTCGGCTCCCTTCGAGGAGCCTGCGGAAGGCCTCTGCGTCCTCCCTGCTGCCCACTATTGAGGCGTAGTGCATCGGCACCGCAACCTTGACCTTCATCGCCTTCGCTGCTTCTGCGGCCTCGGACGCCGTCATGACGTACGTCCCTGACACGGGCAGGAATGCAACGTCGACGTTCAACGCCTTCATCTCTGGGGTTGCATCGCTGTCGCCCGCATGATAGAACCTCACTCCGTCCAAGGTGACTACGTATCCCACCCTCCCGTCTTCCTTGGGGTGAAACACCTTCCCCGGCTCTCTGAACTTGTCTATGTTGTATGCTGATATCGTCTCGATAGTCACCCCCTTCGCTTCGAGCCGGGTTCCAGGAGCTACGAACTTCTTCTCATTGGGGAGCTTCTTCAGCGCGTTCTCGCAAATCTTGGGCGCGATTATCGTGGTGGAAGGGCCTGAAAAACGTTTGATGTCTTCCTCGCTCAGGTGGTCAGAATGTTCGTGGGAAATCAGAAGGACGTCTGCCTTGAAGCTCCCTTGAGCCTTGAAGGGGTCGATTATGACGGTCTTTGACCCATGGAGAACAAACGAGTCGTGCCCGAGCCAGTGGACATTTACGTTCCGGAAGGTCCACATCGGAGGCCAGCCCCTAGAGGGGAATCGATTCCTCACTCACGCCGGCACGGTCGAGCAGCAATATGTCGATGCCGTTGCCGCTCATTGCGTCTCTTGCGATTGCCGCCTTTATTGAGGACACCAGGAGGTCCCTCGCTTCCTTCTGCGTTAGGGTGGGTGTGTACCCCGCTTCGACAACTCCTATGGCTGTCTCCTCACCCGTGCCCACGGTTGCGTACTGGTCAGATATGACGCTCCCCAGAGGGTCGAGGACATATACCACCGGCTTCTCGGCGACGCCTCCTAGGATGACCTGGGTGAGCAGCGGCGCGAACCTGTTCTCGAACATGAGCGTGGACATAAGCTTCGCGACCGAGTTCGGTTTCATTGGCTTCCGCGACTCGAGTTCCTTGAGCTTGGAATAGACTGCGACCTGCCTTGCGAGGTTCTGCATATCTGCGACCATACCCGCGCAGACTGCGCCCACATTGTCTGTGATCTTGAATACCTTTCTGCCAGACTTGCTTCTAACGTAGCTGCCAAGGGTAATCCTCCTTTCAGCGCCCAGCACGACCCCGTCCTTGTATGCGATCCCGACAGCGGTCGCACCAGGTAAGAATTGTTCGTAGGACAAACTCCGTCCCTCGGTTGCCGAGCGAAAATTCCCGCCCTTTTAGACATTATGCTCAAGAAACGGGTCTGCGCATCATCGGGCATTTTCGCCAGGTGTGATAGTGAGCTTGGAAGAAGCGCCTTTGACATCGATGTGGTAGTTGCACCCGGTGAAGATCTTGGCTACGTGGAGGTTTGTCTCTAGGTGTGTAGTGGAGCCGGGTATCATGAGCCGGGACTCGTTCTTCGCCAAAGCGAGGACTGGCGCGATCATGTCCGCCAGGTGGGAGTCGACGCAGGCCCCACCGGCGACGGCGTCGGCAAAACCTTCGGCTGCCTCAGCACCGACCTGCTCGACCCTCTTACCCCGAGCTCCTATCGCGTCAGAGCCTACCACTCTGCCGTTCTGAAGGTCACATATCAGAACCGACGACCCGGGAGAGGCAGACGGCTCCTGACTGATGATCCTCTCTCCGACCCTGACACCCTTCGAGGCCAGCGTATCAGCCGCCGAATCGAGTTGCCTCCGCGCGATGTGTTCTGGGAGCTTGCCGCAACGGCTAATCAGCGTAACTTCGGACTTCGGACCTTGCTCGAGCATGGTCAGGTGCCTAAGTGTGCCGCATTTCTCTACCTCAGCCGTGACGCGGCCTCCTCCTCTGGGGTAGTAGCCCCGGGACGAAGCCTTCGCGGTGAAGTTGATGCCGACCGTACCGAACCCGTGCCTCAGGACCGTCGAGAAGTAATCGAAAGTCGGGCTCAAGGGGACGTCGGTCCCGCCGATCAGGTCCAAGCTGAGCTCGAGGCCCGACAGCGCGACAGCCGGCACAACTGCCTGGAGGACCAGGGTGATGCTCGCGGCTGTCTTGAGGTCGAATGAGAAGCTGCCACCTCTGCCTGTGCCTGGAACGAAGCTGACCTCAGTCGAGCCCAATCTGCATCCCTTGAGCTCGGCCCCCGAGATGTCCCTGAGGATCTCAAGGACCGAGGCGTGCTGCTGCCGGAGGCCGGGAACCTCTCGTCCCGACCTGATCTTGGTGACGTGGATTGGCCGATGAAGCGCTATCGAGAAGGTAACCGCCGTTCTGAGTATCTGGCCGCCACCCTCTCCGAAAGACCCGTCAACTTCGACTGTCTCCATGCGGCGGGCTGAAGCACTTCTCAGATTAAGTGATGCCCCATTCTCTTAAATACGGCACGAGGCGTCGCCAAAAATTGAAGGGCCTTGCGGGTCGGGCTTTTTGTCGGCCGTTTTCAACCGTTCCACTATGGACACCTAGCAGCAGTGAAGTTTGCACTGAAGCAGGTCGACTACCTCTACGTGGTCGTCGGGAGCGCGCAGAAGAGCCACCAGAGGGACAACCCCTTCACCGCAGGGGAGAGGATATCGATGATCAAGAGCGCGCTTGACGGGAACGGCGTCGACCCTTCAAGATGGATGTCGATTCCAATAGCCGATGCCGACTCCCACTCAGTGTGGGTCTCCTCGGTTGAGTCGATGCTGCCGAAGTTCGACGTGGTCTTCACGAACGACGCGCTCACCTTCCTCCTCTTCAAGGAGCAGGGGATCGAGGTGAAGTCGGTGCCCTTCCTCGACAGACGGCGCCTCTCCGCAACAAACGTCAGAGACAGGATACTGGAGCGCAAGGACTGGGAGAGCCTGGTCCCGACGCAGGTCGCAAGGCTCGTCGTCAAGTTCGGAGGGATGGAGAGGGTCAGCGAATTGAGGAGGAAGGACATTCCGGGTGGGAAAGATGAGTGACAAGCAGAAGCTGATCATGCTGCCCGGCCCTACGAACGTGTCGGACAGGGTGATGAGGGCCATGCTTCGGCCTATGATCAACCACAGAGGAGATTCGTTCAGGGAGCTCCACAAAGGGCTCCTGGAAAGGACAAGACATCTGTTTCAGACCGAACAGGACGCGCTGGTATTCTCGTCGTCTGGGACAGGCGGCGTCGAGGCGGCGGTCTGGAACTTGATCAGGCCCGGCGACGTCGCCGTTGTTCCGGTATTCGGCGAGTTCAGCGCCAGGCTCGCCGAGACGGTCGAACTCGCCGGTGGCAGGGCCATTGAGGTGGCTTCAGAGGCGGGTTCCGTCCCATCGCTTAGCGCTCTCGAGGAAGCCATGAGCAAGCAGGGGAAGTTCAAGGCGGTATTCGTGGTTCACAATGAGACGAGCACCGGGGCTGCGATCCCGTACGTAGAACAGGTCTCGAAGCTTGCTGCAGGGCACGGTGCTTTCGTCGTGATAGACGCTATCTCCAGCCTAGGGGGTTACTCAATCCCGACCGATAGGTGGGGCGTCGATGTCTGCATTACCGGGAGCCAGAAGTGCATCGCCGCACCCCCTGGACTTGCCCTCCTGTCTATCAGCAAGAAAGTCTCGGATTACCTGAAGCAATCGCCGCCCAGCACGAGATACTTCGACATCGCTCGCTACCTCGAATACGGTGCGAGAGGAGAGACCCCATTCACTCCCGCACTGCCCCTCTTCTACGCTCTGGACGAGGCACTCAAAGAACTCCTTGAGGAAGGTCTGGCGAAGCGCGTCGAGAGGCACGACAAGATGTCCGCAGCCATCTACGACGGGCTAGCGAAGCTCGGGCTCAAGGCGGTTGCGAGCAGGGAGGTGAGGTCGAAGACGGTCGTTGCCACATTCTACCCCCCAGGTGTGGACGATTCCCAGTTCAGGAAGTCGATGTCCAATGACAAGGACGTCGTCATCGCAGGAGGGTTCGGAAAGTTCGCAGGGAAGGTGTTCAGAATCGGCTGCATGGGTCAGATCAAGGAAGAATATGTCAAGAAAACTCTCAACGCGGTCGGAGATACCCTGAAGAAGTTTCAGACCCCGTGAAAGTTATAAAGCCACTGTGAAGGGTGCCTGAAAGTTCATGCCATTCGAAAAGGGGACCCTAATCTTCGCGAACTACACGGCCAAGGTCAAGGATACGGGCGAGGCGATTGAGTCAACCTTCGAAGACCAGGCCAAGAAGCTCAACATCTATGACGCGAACAGGAGGTACGAGCCACGGCTCATCGCCGTGGGAGAAGGGTGGGTTATCTCGGGACTGGACGACGAAATCAAGAAGATGGATGTTGGCCAGAAGAAAGAGGTCGAGCTCGCGCCCGAGAAGGCGTTCGGCCAGCGTGACCCGACGCAGACTAGGATGGTCCCCCTCAGGAAGTTCGGCGACAAGGCCGCTGAGCTGAGCACCGGCGACTCAGTTGAACTCGACAACCGTGAGGGAGTCATAAGGTTCATCGGGTCAGGGAGGGCGCAGGTCGACTTCAACCACAGGCTCGCAGGGAAGAACATTGTCTACGACATCGAGATTCTTAGAAAGGTCGAGACTGAAGACGCCAGGATAAGGGCCCTGGTGGACAGGAGGTTCGGTGGAGAGGGCGCCAAGGTCACCTACACTATGAAGCAGGAGTCCCTGGATGTCGAGATTCCGGAGGAGCTATTCCTTCTCGACGGACTCCAGATAATCAAACGCGGAGTCGTCAACGACGTCTTCAAGTTCGTACCAAGACTGAGGGATGTCACATTCTCGGAGAAGTTCGTGAACAAGAAGCCTGAGGAGAAGGAGGAGGAGCCGAAGACGCCACCGCCCGAAAAGGAGGTCGCGCCGGCGCCCAAGCGAAAGAAGACTGCTCCCGCGGCGAAGCGAGCTAGATAACTTCAGTAGACTCGGCCAGTTCCCGAGCCTTCCTCTTGTCCAGCTTTCGCCTGGAGAGGATTGTGTACCTATCGGGCCGAATCGAACTGGCCCGCATCAAGGCCTCGACCACCTGATCTTCGCTGACCCCGATTTCGCGCGCCTTGGTAGGGGCGTGGACGTTTTTCAGGGCCGACCTCACCATTCTCCAATCGCTCCTCTGCAGCTTCGCCATCATGATCGTGCCCAGGCCGCACTTCTCCCCGTGAAGCCCGACACCGGGTGCGACAAGGTCGAGATAGTGGCTGAAGAGGTGCTCTGACCCGCTGCAGGGCCTCGAACTTCCTGCGATGCCAGCCGCTACCCCCGTGCTGATCAGCCCCTCGACCAAGTCCCGGACGCCGTCTTTCGTGAACCTCCCCAACCTTCGGGAGCCCTTGATCACCACGTCCGCGCTCATCAGCGCGAGGTTGGCAGCGTAGCTCCCGTAGTATTCGCCTGTCACCCTTTCCGCGAGTTGCCAGTCCTTCACCGCAGTAAGCTTCGAGACAAGGTCGCCGCAACCCGCCGACAGGAGCCTCCTAGGCGCGGAGGCGATCACATCAACGTCAGCCAGTATCCCGAGGGGCGGCTTTGCCTTGACTGAGTAAGGCCGGTCCAGCCCTTTGAGAGACGCGAAAGGCGAAGATATCCCGTCGTGCGAAGCGCTTGTGGGAACAGAGTAGAAGGGCAATCCCTTCCTGAAGGCGGCCAGCTTCCCGACGTCGACGCTCTTTCCGCCACCTACGCCTATGATGCAGCGCACGCCCTCGGCCGCAGCCATCACGTTCTCCACGTTCTGGACGTCGGCGGCAGACACGTCGACCCACGACCCACTGCCTCCCAGCGTGCTGTCAACGCGTTTCCTCACTCTTGCCTGAACGTTGGAGCCAGATGCGATGGCGATCCTCCCTCCCATCGCCGATTCGGCTACGAAGTCTCCGAGCTGGGATAGCACCCCGTCGCCGATCAAGACTTTGGTGGGAAGCTCCATCAGATGCGAGGCAGGAGCCACCTTTCCAGATGCCAGCCGACTCGATTTAAGTTCACTGCGACCTTAAAGAGGCTCGCTTCGGAACGGTGGGCCTGTTTGAGGGAAAATCGGAAGGTTGCTGCCTTTATCATCTCTGTCTTGATTCTCTCTGCTCTTGGTGTTTACCTTGTACAGGGATCCGGTGGCAATCCTACAGCCAATACTCATGTGATTTCCATCGACAAGGTCGCAATTGACCAAGTTGACTCCCCTGCCGGAGCCACGATCTACATGATCTTCACCAATGAATTGAACTCGGGAAGCGAGACCTGGTACCTGAACTCGACTTCGTTCCAAGTGATGAGTAATGCGTCGTTGACTTATTCGGGAACTTCAGCCCCGTTCTCTGGAACGAATGGCTCCGCGGCAGTACGAGCGGGTCAGAGTAAATCGGTGCAGCTCTTCTTCCAGTTGCCAAAAGACCAGCGGCCAGTGCGACTTCTATACGGCGACCAGACAACCAAGACGAGGAGCGATCTTGCCTTGCCGTCACCTTCGAGTCGGGTATCGAAATTCAATCTCATCTCTGATGTCACCAAGGTGGGTTCCGGCAAATACGTAGCTGGCATAATCGGATACACTCTGGCTCTGAATTCCACATATGCATCATTCATCGGCGACTATGTATCGTACAGATCCTTCTCGGGCGATCGTCTTGCCGTTTCCATAACACTGCAATACTACAAGCAACCGTCCGACCCAGAGAGCATCATGGTTAGCTCGGTGACAAATACCGACGGCTTCAGTGTAGTTTCCGTGAACCCAAGTTTGCCGGTCACGATGACCGGGTGGGGTTCCAAGGCCGCGATTCAGGTAACCGTGTTGGTTCCTAACGAGAGTTATTCAGGAGGGCTTCATTTCGTCGTCGGATTCAACTCTTCGACTCCTTAGAAATTCACTGTTGGCTCGGTGTGGATCGGTGGATGGGTCCTGCAGCGATGAGGGCGAGCCTCGAAAGATTAAATAAGCGACGCCTGACCAAGCCGATTTGTCCGTTCTAGGAAGGTTTGTTTTTCCTAATGTCAAGAGAAACCAATAGAATGAGTGGGAAGCCTTTGGGTTCCGCAATATATCACGGCACCACAACCGTTGGGTTGGTCTGCAGCGACGGAGTCGTCCTCGCCACAGACACCAGGGTCACGGCGGGCGGCTTCATAGCACACAAGAGGGGTAAGAAGCTCCTCAAGATCGACGACAACCTCGCGATGACAATCTCGGGGGGCGTGGCCGACGCCCAAAACGTCGTTGACACGCTGAAGTACTACACTCACATCTACAAACTCGAGAGGGGAAGGCAGATGCCAGTGAAGTCTGCCGCCCAGATACTGTCCAACGTGCTCTTCTCTTCTCGGCTCTACCCATTCATCGCGGACGTCCTGGTGGGCGGGGTTGACCGGGTGGGGGGTTCGATGTTCAACGTGGACTTCTTCGGATCGATTAACCAAGAGAAGATGGTGGCCACCGGGAGCGGTTCCCCGGTTGCATATGGCGTGCTGGAATCGGAGTTCAAGGAGGGTATGCCTGTGGCGAAGGCGTATCCTCTCGCAGCGAAGGCGATAATCTCCGCCATGAGGAGGAATGTCGCGACTGGGGACCATTTCGACGTTGCCATCCTGGACAAGAGCGGGTTCAGGGAGCTGACCCAGCAGGAGAAGGACCGGCTGCTGGCCCAGTTCGTGGATAACAACTAGGGTTTGGAACAGAAAACAAACGGAATGAGCCCTATGGGCACAATACTAAACAACATCCCAGCGGAGGCTCAGATCACAAGGATAGAGTACGAGGGGCCGAGGATAGCGCTCTACACCAGAAACCCCGCCTACCTTCACAAGAACAGCTACGTCATCTCCGAGATAGTCAACACGCTCAAGAAGAGGGTTGTCACGAGGACTGAGAAGTCGATCAGGAAGCCCGAGAGCGACGCCCGCAAGATACTCGAGACACTGGTGCCGCCCGACGCCAAGGTGAACGGCTACTTCTTCGACGATGCGCTCGGCGAGATAACCGCTGAGGCGGGCAACCCGAAGCTCCTTTCGCAGGAGGCCGGCTTCGACCTAGGCAACGCGATGGAGAAGACAGGCTGGAAGGTCAGAGTAAGAAAGGCGCCCCACATCCCGTCGACGGCAATACAGAACGTGTACTACACGATGAAGGCCGAAAGTGAAACAAGAGAGAAGTTCTACAGGGAGCTCGGGGAGGCTATCTTCAGGCCGAGGCTCACCTCCAACGAGCACGTCACGATCAAGACGCTCGGCGCCTTCCAGGAGGTCGGAAGGTCATGCCTCCTCGTGGAGACTGCGGAGAGCAAGGTCATGCTCGACTGCGGAGTCCACCCCGGGTCGAGATACACGTGGGACGCGTTTCCGCGGCTCGACTGGGCAGACGTGTCGCCAGGAGAAATTGACGCCATCATAATCAGCCACTCCCACCTTGACCACATGGGCTTCCTCCCAGCCATGTTCAAGTACGGCTACGAAGGCCCGGTTTACTGCACCGAGCCTACGCTCCCCCTGATGACGCTGCTTCAGAACGACTTCGTGAAAATCGCTCAGATAGAGGGCGGCAGGCTGATCTACGACCAGAAGGACATCAGGGACGAGATATCGCACACCATAACCCTGCCATACGGGATGGTGACCGACGTCTCGCCCGACATCAAGCTCGTCTTCAACAATGCGGGGCACATACTGGGCTCGGCGACGGTCCACCTGCACATCGGCGAGGGCGCCCACAACATCGTCTACACTGGAGACTACAAGTACGGAAGGACCCAGCTCTTCGACTCGGCGACCTGGAACTACCCCAGAGTGGAGACGCTCATCACTGAGAGCACCTACGGCGCCAAGGAGGACATCATGCCTGTGAGAGAGGAGGTAGAGATGACCTTCGTCAACGCGATAAACAGCGCCCTGAAGGCCGGTGGGAAGGTTCTGATCCCGATTCCTGCCGTGGGGAGGGCCCAGGAGATCCTGCTCGTAATCGACCACTACATGAGAAACAAGGTCCTCGTCGAGGCGCCGGTCTTCATGGAGGGGATGATATCAGAGGCGACGGCCATTCACGTCTCATACGCAGAATACCTCTCGAGGGAGCTTCGCACGAAGATATTGGAAGAGGGGGTCAACCCGTTCGCCTCGGAGTACTTCACGGAGGTGGAGCACCCCTCCGATAGGGAGGAAGCGTACAGGGAAGGGCCAGCGGTCATAATGGCAACCTCAGGCATGCTGGAAGGCGGCCCCGTTCTCGACTACTTCGAGAACATAGCTCCCTCGGAAAGGAACAAGATCCTGTTCGTCTCCTACCAGGTCCAGGGGACTCTTGGGAGGAGGGTCTTGGATGGCAGCAGTCAGGCGAGCTTGATGGACCAGGGCGGAAAGATAAAGATCGTAGATGTCAAGTGCGGCGTCCAGAAGGTGGAGGGTTTCAGCGGTCACAGCGACTACAACCAGATCATCAGATTCATCGGGAAGCTCAGGCCAAAGCTGCAGCTGGTGCTTGTCAACCACGGCGACAAGAGGAAGGTCGAGAATCTGGCGTACGCGATCCAGAGAATCTACAGGGTCCCGACTCTGCACCCGGCTGTCCAGGAAGCGATAAGGGTCTACTGAATACCGCGCCAGATACGGACGCCTGGCGGGGTGATGACAACTCTCTCGTCCCCTAGTCTGGCGATGTCGCCGCCCACGGAGGTGGCAAACTCGTAGAGCTGTTCAACGGATGACTTCAGCTCGTCCAAGCTTTTCTGTGCGAGCGGCGTGACTTTCAGAATCACTATCGTCTTGTTCGAGACGTCTTCTTGGATCTTCGGGATGTCCTCGACGCTCCGGAGAGCGAGCGCCTTCAAGAGTATCTCCTTGGTCTTGCCCTCCATCTTCCTTTCCTGTACCACGTTTGACGACATTTTCGCTTTTGCTTCTCCTTCTACCCGAACGTCATTATTAAAGTCGCGGTCAGCAGAATTAGGCGCGCCGCTGTTTTGTTAGACAAACTTGTGGAGATTCGTTAGTAAATCCAGCTGCAAGACCGGAGGGGTGAGTGAAACTATCCTTCGGCTATCAAGGGCGACCTTTGGTTCACACTTGCTTGTGGAGGTTCCAGAATCTGTCCCCTATGTGGTGAAGATTCTTCAAGCAGACGCCCTTGGCCATCGACTTGGCCTCGTCGCTGGTGACCGTCGACTGCGTCACAGCTATGGCCCGCCCCTTCTTCTCCTCTTTTACGATGACCGTCTTCCCGGCCTCTCCCCACGAGTCGAAGGTCTTGATGCCCGGCCTCATCACGTCCGCGCCGTTCAGCATGAATTTGATCGCGCCTTCGTCGACGGTTGCTGAGGGGAACAACGCGAGGGCCTCGCCAGATCCAAGAAAAGGAAAGAAACGCTCTCCCGAGCGCACGAACGTCATCGAGTCGAAGTTCACGAAAACGACGCCGTCGGCCGGTTCCTCACAATTGGCCTGCGCAGAGTGACCCAGGTTGAGCTTCGTCGCGAGCGCAGACTCGATTTTCTCCACCATTTCGATGGAGTCATGCCTGGAGAGGACCCACCGCTTCATTCCGCTCGGACAATCTCATTGCTTAAATAAATCCATCCGCGGAGGCGGGTAAGAAGGCTAGTCGATATGTCCGTGGACATGGCAGTGAAGGTTCTCGACGAGAGCGTAGGTAAGGTTGTCCTGATCAAGCTGAAGGGAAACAAGGTGATCAGAGGGACGTTGCAGGGGTTCGACCAGCACATGAATCTCTCTCTCGAGAATGCAGAGGAGGTTCTTGAGGACGGCAAGTCGAAGTCTCTGGGTACTCTGATTGTCAGAGGAGACAACATAATCCTGATATCTCCGCCGCCGACGTGAATCGAGTTTAATACCAAGCTCAGTGCGGCTTTTGCAACGAGGCCATCTCCATGGTTGACCTGATCACAGCCCTTGTAGCTGGAGGCGCTGGAGTGGTCGCTGGCGCTGCCGTCTCGTACTTCGTGTTCTTCTCAGGCCCTAGGAAAGAGGGCGTACGAACCGTGGTCAGGGAGGCGGACGGTACGCTGAGAGGCTCCACCGTGTCGGGCGCCGAGCTTGAAAGGTCGAGAAGGGAGATGAGAACAGTGATGCTCGAGAGGGACCTCCTCTCGTCCGCTCTGATGAAGGTATACGAGGCAGAGACAGACGGAAGGATAACGAAGGAAGAGAGGGAGATGATCGCACGGAGGTACAGCGACCAGATTAAGGACCTGCAATCCAGGTTGAAGGACGTGGAACTGGTCGTTGAGGTGGGAGAGCTAGAGAATCTGAGGGAAGAACTCGTCACCTTGTTCCAGCAGAAGATCCAGAACCTGGAGGCGAGGCTCGACCAAGCCAGAGAGAAGCTCGGCGTGATTGCACAAGAGCCCGTTGCCGCGAATGCCCCCGCTGCCCAGGCAGCCAGGAAGGAAGCTGCAGGCCGACCTGAGCGAGGCGCAGAGCTGGAGAAGGTAGTCGAAAAGAGGAGCAGGCCTGAGATGTCGGAGTCTGAGAAACGCGTGAAGGCAATCAGGAGCGAGGTAATGGAGGCCCTCACCAAGCTCGAGCAGATAGACGTCGAGAAGAAGCAGCAGGAAACCTGATGGACAGTCTGAGAAGGGCTCTCAGGGGCGTGGCCGAGGAGCTATCGAAGAGCATCCCAACGGGAGCGGTAATCGGGCTCGGCAGTGGGTCGACAGTCGCCGCCCTCCTTGAAGAGCTCGCCCCTCTACTTATCGCCAAGAAGACAAGCGTCATGGGCGTGCCCACATCGACCCAAATCGAGATGGTGGCGATACGAAACGGAATCCGGCTATCTCCCTTCAACGGTTCCGTAGACATCGCGATAGACGGCGCCGACCAGGTCGACGCGGACCTGAACCTCATCAAGGGAGGCGGAGGCGCGCTCTTGCGTGAAAAGGTGTTGATGGGTAGCGCGAAGAGCATCGCCATTGTGGCCGCGAAAAACAAGTTTGCAAAGAAGCTGTGCGAGAACGGTGTCAGGGTGCCTGTGGAGGTCCTCCCGTTGGCACGGCTGAGCGCGAAGGCAGGGCTCTCGAAAATCGGGGGAGTCGCCGAAGAGAGACTCCTGCCAAAGGGCTACCCCTACTTCACAGAAAACGGGAACATCATACTTGACACGGCCTTCGAGCCGATGGACAAGCCACGAGAGATGGAGGTCAAGGCGAAATCCGTCCCAGGCATCGCAGAGGTCGGGATCTTCACTTTCAAGCCCATCACCGTCTTCAGGCTCAACGCGGAGGGCGGCTACGAAATGCTGTGCTGAAATTTTCCGAAGTAGTGCTTATATCAGGGCTCTTGCGTCGGAATTTCGAGAGGACCGTTGACTAGAGACGTCGGCTACAAGACGAAGCCAATTGACCCAAGCTTTCAGCAAAAGCCTGCGGAGTTTCCAGTAACGGGCGATCACGCCGGGCACAAGGTGAGGGCGCAGGGAATGCAGCGCTTGGACGGCGACGGAAAGCCCTACCCGACTTCTCATGGAATTCACGGGACAGCGGTCGCTGTCGACTATGAGGCATGCACTGCCGACGGCGTCTGCATGGACGTCTGCCCTGTCTTCGTCTTCGAATGGATGCTCAACCCCGGACAAGCAGGGACAGGGAAGGACAAGGTCCTCGAGGCAGGGAGCGCGGAGTTCAATCAATACAGGTCGGACAAGTCTGACCCGGTGAGGGAGCCGGACTGCATCTTTTGCATGGCGTGCGAGACTTCCTGCCCTACCCAATGCATCAAGATTACCCAACCTTAGTCGGATTCTGCAGTTCGAAGGCCGATTTTTTCCCAGTCTTGGGATGTTTCGTCAGGTAAGTCATCTCAGCAAGCAAGACAAAGCCTCTAACTTCCTGCATCAGGGCCTGCCGTAGCCCGAGGATTGAAGGGAAGACGTCGGAATATCGCCGTCCGGGCGCTGTCGAGAGCGCAATCTCCTTTCGTCTGAGTTTCTCGGGATGCCTCACTTGGAGTGCTCTT
>JAJTZC010000005.1:51116-66946 GCA_032906705.1 Nitrososphaerales archaeon | reverse complement strand
TCCCAGCTTGACGGCGTCGCGCTTGTATCAAACTCGGACGCCCATTCTCCTAACCCTTGGCGCCTTGGTCGCGAAGCTAACGTGTTCGAACTTGGGAGGCTGTCGTACGGCGAGGTCTTCGACTCAATCAGGAAGAAAGACGCGTCGAGATTCCTCTTCACAATTGAGGTCGACCCAGCCTATGGGAAGTACCATTACACTGGCCACAAGAAGTGCGGCGTGTCGCTCGCCCCTGCCGAGGCCAGAAGAATCGGCGACAAGTGTCCGAAGTGTGGGAGGAAGCTTACGGTGGGGGTCCTGGAGCGGGTGGAGGAGCTCGCGGACAGACCCGAGGGCTACATGCCGCAGGGCGCCGTCCCTTACAAGAGGCTCCTGCCGCTCTACGAGGTAATCTCACATGCCACCGGCGTCAACCGGCTCTACAACAAAGGGGTCATGGACGAACAGGACAGGCTCATCCGAACGTTCGGAAGCGAGCTCGCAGTCCTATTGGAGGCGGACAGGGAGGCGCTCGCAGCCACGACAAAGGGAGGCATCGCAGATGCGATCATCGCTGTGAGGGAGGGCAGGGTCGAGGTGGTCCCGGGGTACGACGGCGTCTATGGAATCCCGGTATTCCGCTAGACACGGGCCCCACGACCCCGCCTCTGCAGGGAGGAATCAAAATTCATATACGAATACCAGAATGCAAGCGTCATGGCAGTCTCGCTCATAGACCCCAAACAGGTGAAACGAATCAGGGTGCAGGTCGGGATGACTCAGGCGGCCCTCGCGTCCGTGGCCGGGGTGAGCCAGTCGCTCGTGGCGAAAATCGAGGCAGGTCAGGTCGACCCCTCGTTCAGCACGCTGAAGGCCATCGCGGAGGCCCTTAGGGTTCAGATCCGGACGGGCGGCAAGAAGGCAGCCGACGTGATGTCTAAACCCGTCGTCTCCGTCCAAGCAAACACGAACCTGTCAGAGTGCATCAACTTGATGCGACGCCACGGGATTTCCCAGCTACCGGTCTTCTCCGGCAGTCAGGTGGTGGGTTCGATATCCGAGAGCCACATCGTCTCGCTCCTGAGCAGCACGTCAGACCCGAAGGCGTCGCTGGACAGGCCCGTATCGCGTTACATGGAGCCGGGCTACCCGACGGTCGACGCGACCACGCCGATTGACGCGCTCCTTTCGCTGTTCAACTTCGTTCCAGCCGTTCTCGTCTTGTCGGGCGACAAAGTCGGGGGAATCGTAACCAAGATTGACATGATCTGGGCCGAGGTCAGATAAGCGGCGCCGGCTAGCGGTGCCTGACCAACACTACGCCCACAATGGCGAGAATCGCGACCAAGGAGGCAGCTCCGAGGAGCACCAGCGTGTCGGATGATAAGGCCAGAGCCGAGGCGGTAGCTGTGGTCGTCGTTGTCGAAGTCAGCGTTGATGTCTGAACCGAGATAGAAGTCGTCGTCGACGTGGTGGTGCTCACGCTCGTGGTCGTCATCGTGGTGGTCGAAGTACTGACCGTAGTAACAGTCGTGGTGACCGTAGTCGACGGTGAAGTGGTGGCGGTGGTCGTTGTCTGACTCGTCGTCGTTGTCGTGGTAGTCACGCTCGGAGAGTATGTGAATGAGACCGAAGCGTTCACTGGGGCTGTACTCGCAGAGTTGCCCCAAGTGGCAGAGAGTGTGTAGGTTCCGGAGGTCCATGCGGACGTGCCTCCGAGAACGAAGGTGCCTTGGTACGAGCCCGTGGAACCGTCGACGGAGGCCTGCCCGACCGCTACGTTTGTTCCGGCTGGGTTCGAGATCTTGAGGAAGACGGCTGTGCCTGGGCCTGGCGCGGGAGAGACTGCGCCCGAGGCCGTAAGTTTCTGAGCCCCGGAGTAGGAGGACGCGTCAGTCTGGACGGTGATGGTAGAGCCCGCAGCACGAGCGAAGGGCGCAGCAAACAGAGTCGCGGCCATGAGTATCAGAATTACAGCGGCGAATCTCCCTGATTGCAAATCCTACAGACAGGCAATTCGCTCTGGCTATTTAATCATGCCCAGCCCAACTGCTCAAGCTTCGGGTAGACTTGGTATGGGGACGGTCGGATTTGAACCGACGGTCTACAGGTTTCTTGTGCAGCTCCAATGCTTAATCATCCACGCTGCCGTGTCATCAAACTTGTTGTTTGACCACTGGAGCCTGTCGCCCTGCCTTTCCAGGGTGGATTGAACTGCCGACTTTTCACCTAGCTGGGCTACGTCCCCACACATTCTTCTTGGGAGGACGGACGCTAATTAAAGTGTGAGTTCGCAATCGAAAAGAAATCGCAGTAGGTGGCTCGAATCCCTGGCTGGAAGGCTGCCTCTTCCCCCGTGCCTCGAGCGTGATGGCGATCGCCGCTGCTCTAGCCCTTGGCGCTTTGTCGACGCTTCGTACCTATAGGCTCCAGGGCTTGCCGCCGTGGACAACACTCTCCGGAATCCGCCCCTTCCACTTCTCAAGGAAGGCCAGGTCCTCCTTCCTATTCCGCAGGGCATCGGGAAGCATGACAGGGATCTCGTCGGTAATTGGGTAGTATCTCCCGCATTCGCGGCACATGAGAACGCCTTCGACGACCAGCTGGTCTTTCGAGGAGAACTCGAGAAGCTCAAGTGGATAGTGCTTGTCGATCGGGCAGGCTAGAATATCGAGGAGCTTCCGCTGCACACCGGCGACGAGCCCGTCTCGCTATAAAACAATTGGTTCGCAGTTGGAAAAGTTAATCTACTCTTGGGGCAAGCAGCCCTCCTAGCCGGCCATAGCGCGTGGGTCCGACCTGGACTCGTTCCGAACCCAGTCTCGAAAGAGGGGGAGAAGTCAAACCGCGCGTCGTCGCCATGCTACTGAGTTCCGAAAGGACTCGGGAAGTGGCGATGCCGGCGCCCAATCTCTTACAGCCCGCAGATTCTTCGATGATGCACAGAATGTTTAAGTCCGAGTACCCGCGTGCGTGTCTAGGAACGAGATGTCCAT
Source organism: Nitrososphaerales archaeon (assembly GCA_032906705.1). GTDB lineage: Archaea > Thermoproteota > Nitrososphaeria > Nitrososphaerales > Gagatemarchaeaceae > DASPPF01. The sequence goes on along the minus strand of JAJTZC010000005.1, from coordinate 63,971 downwards.
AGCAACTTTCATGCCCCTACAAGTGCCGAGCGACCTTAACACATTGCTCTACGTCGCGAGCTTGGGCTTCTTCATTGTGTACGGTCTTTACGCCACCAGAATCCAGGTTTACTTCGCCCTGAACGACATAGGCCGAGGCCTGAACAAGCTGAGGGTAATGAAAGACAAGTCTAGGAAGGAGGCAATCGAATATCTCACCAACGTCGGCAAGTCCACGGGTGACCCGACCCAAAGGGTCGACCAGTTCCTCGATTACGTGACGATAATGCCAGTTGACATGGACCCTCAGGGCATAGTCGGAAAGGTGGACCACGTAGTTTCAACCAACAACGACAGGGTCAGGGCAGAGGTTTCGGCCCTCGTTACCCAGACCAATCCTGTGACCGTTTCCATCTCCGAGAATCTGCTCGAGGTAGCCACTGCACTCAACCAAATCCACAAGATCGTTAGGCACTTCTACCTGCTCGGGAAGAAGACGAACTCCTACTTCACGCTCGTGCAACTCCAGATGCTCATGCCGATGATAATCCAGGAAGCCGACGCCCTCGTGAACGCCATCGACTCCTTCAAGGTGGGCCAGCCTGTCGGGGACGGCATCGGCGCCGTAATCGTCTCGCGTTTCATGGTTGGGAAGGAGAAAAGGGTCGTGGCAAAGGACACGGTGATGGCCGTGACGGAGTACAAGGGAAGGAAGCTCTACGTGCTGAAAGCCGAGGGCCCGATGGCCTACGTGGGCCAGCCTGGAGTAGCTATCAAGAAGATTGTAGACGAGATGGGCGTAAAGCCGAGCGCAATCATCATGATCGACGCCGCACTCAAGCTGGAGGGAGAGAAGACGGGTGAGATTGCAGAAGGCGTGGGTGCGGCTATCGGCGGAATCGGAGTCGAGAAGTTCCAGATAGAGGAGGCGGCGACCAGCCACAAGGTGCCCCTCTACGCCATCCTTGTGAAGCAGTCCATCCTCGAGGCCATCACAGTCATGCGCAAGGAGATAGCCGAGGCCTCCGACAAAGTGGTCCAGGTGCTGAACCGGCTGATAGAGGAGAAGACAAAGGAGGGCGACGATATCCTGCTGGCCGGCATCGGAAACTCGTTGGGCGTAGCGCAATGATGAGCTCCGTTCCAGCGGCCGACAAGAAATCGAAGCTTCTTGTGTACACGATAGAGGAATGCCCAGTCTGCGGCCAGAAGACGAAGCGCGCGTTCCAGGTCGGCGACTACATCACCAAGGATGGTGCGAAGTGCACCAAGTGCGGCAACCCAACCAGGATAAACCTGGTCTACGCCGAACCCGCTTCCAAGCAGTCAAGTTAGGACGACTAGGCCGCCGCCGTCGAAAGCCATCGTGTGCTCGAACTGGGCCACAGGCCTCATCGACGCCTCTATCAACTCTGGATACGACCTCATCACCTTCCTGCGGACCAGCTCCTTGATCAGGCGGTCGAGCTCGCCCCTCTCGTGCGCGGCCCTGTACCACCTCGGGGTGAAGGGCAGAGTCTTCCTATCGCTCCACACCGTCGCCGCGAATTCGTCGAGCTCCTTGACGCCCGTGCTCTTCCTCGCTGTCACAGAGAAGATAGTCTCCGAGGGCGCGTCGACCACATACCCTGCTGCCGACCCGAAAGTGAGGAACGGCTCGACGGCGAAGACGTCGCTGTCCTTGAGGGAAGGCATGTTCGGCATGTACATGTTGGGAATGCTCTTGCCCGCGTGAACGACGAACCTGTCCACAGTATGCCCCGTCAGGTTCTTTATCGTCTTGAACCCGAGCCGCGAGGCCTCCCGAAGTATTTCGCGGCCGATTTCGCCTAGCCTCCGCTCCTTCTTCAGTGCCTGCACTGCGGCGTTCAGCGTCCGCTCGGCGGCTTCGATGAGGGGCTCATACTCAGGGTTGAAGGTGAGCGTGACCGCGGTGTCGGTGACATATCCCTCAACGTGAACTCCGAAGTCCACCTTGATCAGGTCAGATTCCGTGAAGATTGAGCTGTCCTCTGGCTGGGGTGCGTAGTGTGCTGTGACGTGGTTCACACCGATGCCAGTCGGGAAAGCAGGGGCCCCACCACGTGCGACTATCTCCCTCTCCACCAACTCGCAGGCCTCGACGTAGCTCATGCCGGGCTGGATGGACTCCTTCACAACTCGCCTTACCTCCCTGGTTATCTTCCCTGACCGATGATACTGTTCGGGTATGGACACGATTCCGCCTCACAACTCTTTTGAGTGGCTGCCTCGAACCGAAACCCAGTGCTATTTCAAGTGATTCTCAATTGAGCGCCCAAGCGAGAAAATATCTCGTAGTCGCAACTGGTGGCACCTTCGACTCACTGCATGACGGCCACAAGGCACTCCTTTCGAGGAGCTTCGAGGTCGGCGAACGGGTCGTGATAGGTGTCACTTCCGACTCCTTCGCAAGGAAGGAAGGAAAGAGCCCGGGCCAAACCTACGGTGAGAGGGTGGAGCGTCTGAAGAGGTACCTAGACTCCAGCTTCCCGGGTCGTAAGTATCTGATCGCCAAGCTCGATGGCTTCTTCGGTCCAGGGATAGCCTCTGCCGAAGTCGAGGCCATCGTGGTCAGCAGGGAGACCGCCTCCAGGGTCTCACTTGCGAACAGGCTCCGGGCGGCGAAAGGTTTCCCTCCGCTCCAGGTTGTCACTGTTGAGTTCGTTCTAGCCGAGGATGGCAAACCCATCTCCTCAACCAGAATCAGGGACGGAATGATAGACGCGGCTGGGCGCGCGTTGAAGAGCCGATAGGCACACCGCGCGTAGAAAGGGATTAAATCGGAAGTCTGACAGCCAGCGGCATTGTGGAGACAGACAGGCTGGACCCGTGGGGGACCAGCGCAATCAAGGATTACTCTCGCTTGCAGAGCGAATTCGGCATAGAACCGATCGCTCAACTTCTGCCCCGCTTCAAGAAGCTCGGAACCCACCTCAGCCGGGGGATTGACTTTGGCCAGCGAGACCTTGCCAGGGTGCTAGACGCCGTTGACAATGGCAAGCCCTTCGCCATCATGAGCGGAATCAAACCGGACGGGACCTTCCACCTCGGAAACAAGATGACAGCAGACGACATGGTCTTTTTCCAATCCCTATCCAAGAAGGCTACGGTCTTCTATGCCATCGCAGATGTCGAGGCCTACTGCGACAACGGGCTCCCGCTCCAGGAGAGCTTCAAGATCGCCGTGCAGAACGTGGCCGACATACTGGCGCTCGGGCTCGACCCGGAGAGGGCGGTCGTCTACAGGCAGAGCGAGGAGATGCGGGTGATGCGCTTCGCCACCATCTTCTCAAGGGGTGTCACCAACAACATGCTGGAGGCAATCTACGGCGAGAGGCAGATCGGCCTCTACCTCTCCGCTCTGATTCAGGCGGGCGACATCTTGATGCCCCAGCTCCCAGAGTTCGGCGGCCCCAAACCCGTCCTCGTCCCCGTGGGAGCCGACCAGGACCCACACATCAGGCTCACGAGAGACCTGGCCACGAGGTACCATGACGAGTTCGGCTTTGTCCCTCCCTCGGCGATTTATCATAAGCTAGAGAGAGCGTTGACAGGGGGTTTCAAAATGTCGAAGCGGGACCCGGCTTCGGGGTTCACCCTTGAAGAGACACCGTCGGCTGCTTCGAAGAAGGTACTCGGCTCCTTCACGGGAGGAAGGGCGACGGTCGAGGAACAGAGGCGGATCGGTGGGCAGGCGGATATCTGTCCCGTTTACGACCTCTACAACTTCCATTTCGCACTGGACGACCGGCACGCCAAACGGGTCTACGACGAGTGCGTCGGGGGAATACGGATGTGCGGAGAGTGCAAGCAGGAGGCTGCTGGCCTGGTGAAGAAGTTCCTGGAGCAGCACCAGAAGAAGCGGGATGCAATGCTGAGGGACGCCAAGGAATTACTTGTGAAAAGCAGGAACTACCTGCAGTCCAAGGGGAAGTGAATCGTTGGCCTCACCGAGCACGCTGCACCCGATAGAGAGGCGCGTCCTGTCAGCACTCGGGAGAGCGAGGGCCCTCGAGTTCGACTCCCTCGTCAAGGAGGCCGACCTCCATCCCGACCAGGTCAGGCGCTCTCTCGAATGGCTTTCCTCAAAGGGTTTGGTCCAGCTGAAAGAGTCCACGAGTCGTAGGCTCTCGGTGGCGGTCAGCATGCCGCCAGAGTTGCTTCTAGTTCAGAGAGCTGGAGGAACCGAGCCGCGCACCCTCGAAGATCTCAAACGCGCGTTCTCTTCAAACGAAGAGTTTTCGGCTGCGCTTGGGAGGGCGCGGGCAGCGGGCTGGGTCAGCATCGACTCGAGCATCAGCCCGCCTGTGTTGAGAGTGGTGAGCCCTGAAGGGCCCAAGAAACTCCTCGCGCTCCTTGAGCTGGTATCGTCTGGAACAGGCGAAGACTCCCTCTCTGCAGACCAGGCGAGGCTGGCAGCGGACCTGCAGAAGAGGGGCATACTGAAATCAAACGAGGCGAAGTCTCTCTCCATTACCATCACCCAGGCGGGCCGCGAATCCGCATTGGCAGCAACGGGGTCCAATTACATCGACAGGCTGACCCCCGAGCTCTTGGCCTCCGGTGAATGGCGTTCGCGCGGACTCAGGCCGATTGACGTGGAGGCAAAGGCCCCGAAGTTCTACCCGGGTCGGAGGCATCCCGTCCGGGACTTCATCAGAGAGGTCAGGGAGGCGTACATCTCAATGGGCTTCACGGAGCTCGAGGGCGACAGCGTCCAGCCCGCTTTCTGGAACTTCGACGCCCTGTTCATCCCGCAGGACCACCCGGGCCGGGAGATGCAGGACACTTTCTACCTCCATGGGCTCGCCGACAGGAAGCTGGCCCGCGCTGGCGTCGTCGACAGGGTGGCCAGGACCCACGAAAACGGCTGGACGACGGGCAGCCGCGGCTGGTCATACAACTGGAGCATCGAGGAGGCAAGGCGCCTGGTCCTAAGGACCCACAACACGGTCCTCACAGTGAAGGCCCTCTCGGAGTCGCGAGAGAAGGAGACGCGCGTCTTCGCAGTGAGCAAGATTTACAGGAATGAAAACCTGGATTACAAGCACCTCGCAGAGTTCCATCAGATGGACGGAATCATAGTGGGGGAGGGCCTCAACGTCAGGCACCTGATGGGATTCCTCAGAGAGTTCTACAAGAAGCTGGGTCTCAGGGATGTCAAGCTCTGGCCGACCTTCTTCCCCTACACCGAACCCTCGCTCCAGATAGTCGTCTACTCCGGAGTGGCGAAGGAATGGATCGAGCTCGGTGGTTCCGGGGTCTTCAGGCCCGAGGTGACCAAGCCCCTGGGGGTGAAGGTGCCAGTCTTGGCCTGGGGCCCGGGAATCGAGCGTCTCATGCTAGTAAGATACGGGTTGGACGACATGCGTCAGCTCTACGCGAGCGACCTTTCTTGGCTGAGGGACAGGGCGGAGATTGCCCGTAGTTAGAATCGAGCTGCCCCGCTTCAGCAGGATGGTCGGGGCCGACGGGAAAAGAATCCTTGACAGGCTGCCATACCTCGGACTAGACATCGAAGGATTGGACAGGGAGAGCGTCAGGGTGGAATACAGCCCCAACAGGCCCGACTTCGGCACAGACTACGGGATAGCAAGGGCACTTCGCGGGTTGTTGGGAAAGGAGCTCGGTCCCCCTTCATTCTCTCTCAGTCCTTCAGGAATCACCGTAGCCGTGGACAGGCGCCTCGCACCCATCAGGCCCTTCATCGCTTGCGTCTCTGCCGAGGGCCTGAGGATGGACGGCGAGGACGTCCGGCAGTTGATCTCCCTCCAAGAAGACCTGCACAACGGCCTGGGAAGAAGAAGGAAGAGAGTGGCGATTGGCCTCCACGACATGAAGGCGATATCACAGCCAATTGACTACGTGGCGAGAACGACTAGCTTCAGGTTCAGACCTCTGCAAGGGAAGAGGGACATGTCACTGAGTGAGATTCTTTCGGAGACGGATCAGGGGAAGCAGTATGGCGGCTTCTTCGGCAGAACAAGACTCCTCCCGATCATATCAGACTCGAAGGGCCTAGTGCTCTCCTTCCCCCCGGTCATCAACGGGAACGGGACCAAGGTCTCGGCCAAGACCACGAGCCTGTTTGTAGACGTAACCAGCACAGACAAGCGAGCGGGGGACGACGTTCTTGCAGTCCTTGCCACAACTCTGGCTGCAATGGGGGCCAAGATCGGTTCGGTGGCGATCAATTATCCGGATGAGAGGCGAGTCACCCCCGACCTGAAGGGCACGTGGATTCCCCTCGACCTTCGCCTGCTAGAGAGGGTGATCGGGCTCGGCCTCTCCAAGGGCGAGACCATCAAGTGCCTTCGGAGGAGCCGCCTGGGGGTCATCGGCAACAGGGTACTCGTCCCACGATACAGAATCGACATGATCCATGCGGTCGACGTTGCCGAGGAGGTCGCCCTCGGCTACGGATTCGACAGGGTCGGGTCGCTCTACCCAGAGAGCAGGCAGCCAGGCTCCTTCAACTCCTTCAACCAGTTCCTGGAGAGGACAGCCGATCTCATGTCAGGTTCCGGCATGGTCGAGTTGATGACGTACGAGCTTGTCGACGACTGCATGCTTTACGAGAACTTCGGAAGGTCTCAGGAGCGCAGAATCGTTGTCGAGAACCCCCGAAGCGTCGAGCACTCGACCCTGCGGGACTCCGTGCTGCCTTCAATGATGGCGGCCCTCGGGAGAAACGTGAAAGAGGATTATCCTCAGAGGGTCTTCGAGGTCGGCAGAGTATATCTGAGGGAGAAGGGCGGAGTCGCAGAAAGATGGCGTCTGGGCTGCCTCATTGCCCACTCGCAGTCCTCCTTCACAGAGTCGAAGATGCACCTAGAATCGCTCGTCAGACTCTTGACCGAGAGGGAGGCCCTCACCAAACAATCCTCTCACTGGGCTTTCGCTGAGGGCAGGACTGCCTCAGTCTCGGTCGGTCGCGAGGAGCTCGGATTCGTGGGAGAGGTGAAGCCCGAGGCAGTCAGCGCCTTCCGCTTGGGGCTGCCGGTGTCAGGCTTCGAGCTGGATGTCTCATCGCTCTACAAACAGCTAAAATAGAACGCCGGGGCGCGGGGACCAGACGGCTTTCGTTCTACAGCGCGCTTAACGGCCACCTGCGAAGGCGGAGACGCTTTGATGAGCAGATGGTTTACCCAGGCGCGCGACAGACGAAGGCCGTTTGCCCGTTGAAGAGGCTCGGTGATGCTCCCCGCTCAAAGCTGGGACATGATCCGTGCTCGTCAGAGACGGGCAACAAACCAAGGTGACCAAAGAACGATCGCTGGCAAGGAACGCCGTTTCGAGGCGTTCGTGGACTTCCTGAACAAGTTCGTCTTTGACCTAAACCAGATGGCATTGGAAGGCTGGGGGGTCATTGTCGAGGGCGCGCGCGACGAGGAGGCTGTGAGAATCCTTGGCTACGTTGGGCCGTTGGTGACCATCGCCTCGATTGCAAGGTTAGGCACCGAGGCGCTCCTGCCACTCAGAAAATTCGTCATCTTGACGGACCTCGACAGGGAGGGAAGAGTCCTCGCAGCTCGCTACGTGAAGATGCTCTCACACGAAGGCTTCAGGACTTCGCTCGTCGAGAGAAAACGTCTCAGGCTGGCCTCGCGGGGAGTCTTCCGCCACGTAGAGAACCTGTCGCGGTTCTCGAGACACGAAGTCTGACAGTCTCGGAGCCAAGTGTTTATATTCCTGCAATTTTCGCCAGTTCTTGTTAGGCTTAATCCGCTAACATCGGTAAGCACGAGTTGAACGCAATTGCCAGATTCGGGTATAGTAAAGTACCTCGTGAAGTTGAGGTTTGAAGTCGACGGAGTAGTCGAAAGGGCCGACGTCATCGGTGCCATCTTTGGGCAGACCGAGGGACTCTTCGGCCCCGAGATGAATCTGAACGAGCTCCAGAAGACTTGGAAGGTAGGCAGGATAGAGATTAACCTCGAGTCGAAGAACGACAAGACTCGCGGGGAGGTCATCGTCCCGATGTCCACGGACATCGGCACCGCTGCGCTGATAGCGGCGGCGGTCGAGAGCGTAGACAAGGTGGGCCCATGCACTGCGCGTATTACGCTCGGTGCGATTGAGGACGTCAGAGCAGTCAAGAGGAAGCAGATAGTCGACCGCGCGAAGCTGATCGTGAGGGACTGGAGCTCCAAGACGACGAGCGAAAGTGACAACGTCCTGAAGGATGTCACAGAGTCGACAAAGAGGGCCCGAGTGATCAACTACGGGCTCGAGAACCTCCCAGCAGGCCCTGGCGTCTACACCTCCGACCTCGTCTACCTCGTGGAGGGAAGGGCGGACGTCGTCCTTTTCCTGAGGGCCGGGATAGAGAACGTGGTCGCGCTGGAAGGAACAAGCGTGCCAGATTCGGTCATAGAGCTGGGGAAGAAGAAGAGGCTGGTCGCAGTACTCGACGGAGACAGGGGAGGCGACCTGATTGAGAAGGAACTCGCCCAGGTGGTCAAGGTGGAGAAGGTCATCAGGGCGCCGACCGGCAAGGAGGTCGAAGAACTCACACCTATCGATGTGCTCAACATGCTGCGGGCCGAGCGGCTGGAACCGGGGGCCCCGGCGGGCAGGAGAGAGAGAGCGCAAGAGAGGCCGCCAGAGAGGGCGCCTGAAGGACCAGAGGAGCCGATAGTGACCAAGACGCGCGAGGTGTACCCGACACTCAACGGAACGCTCGAAGCGATGCTCATGGACGAAGGGCTCCACGAGGTCGGAAGGTTCCCGATCAGCGAGCTTGTCCAGAAGATGGAGTCGAGCAGCGGGGCCCACTTCCTTGTCTTCGACGGCATAGTCACTCAGAGGCTGGTAGACTCGGCCACGAAGGTGGGGGTGAAGGGCATCATAGGCCACAGAACCGGAGAGCTGAGGAGCGTGCCAGACGACGTCCGAATCGGCACATTCAGGGACCTCGGACTCGAGTAACCTGTTCAGTTGATAGTCACCGAGTTCAACCCCAAACACGGCTACTGCTCCGTCGCTATCGAGTCATCAGAGGACCTCTGGACTCTGCGCAGGCTGATTCGGCGCGGCGACGTGGTCGTGGCCCGCTCGTCGAGAGTCGTAAAAAGGGAAGAGGAGTTCGCCCGCCCAGACAGAGGAGACAGAGTGAGCGTTACTGTCGCACTGGCTGTGGAGGAGATTCATCTCGATAACAGCATCGAGAGGGTCAGGGTTAGGGGCTCGATCGTGGAATCTACTGACGAAAGCATAACAAAGAGCGGCTCGCACTCGATCACTCTATCGCCCGGTCATCTTGCCACGATCAGGAAAAAGAGATGGAGCGCCCTAGACACCAGGCTCCTCGAAGCGGGAAAGAGCGAGGGGACTAGGTTCCTCCTCGTCGCAATGGACAGGCGCGAGGCGGGGATCGGCTCGCTGAGCGGTACACACCTTTCAGTCTTGGCCAGCATCGAGTCAGGTCTCGGCGGGAAGATGTCGGACGAGCCCAGCCCGAAGCCCTACATGTCCAAGGTGGCCTCTCTCGTTTCCGAGGCGGCCCGCGACGGTGACACCGTCGTGATCGCCGGGCCCGGCCACACCAAGAGCGTCATGATGAACCAGCTCGGAGCGGAGTCCAAGGGGCGATATCGGCTCCAGCCGCTCGATGGCTTTGACCTGACTGGGTCTGACGGGGTCCGCGCCCTTGTGAGGTTCCCCGCCTTCCAGGAGCTCGCAAAGGGGTCGGTTCTTGTCAGGATGTGCGCCTTGGTCGGCGAGGCGATCAGGAGAATATCCGCAGGAGACCCGAAGGTGGCTTACACCCTCTCGCGCGTAAAGGAGGCAGCCGCAGCGGGCGCAGTGGAGGCGGCGGTGGTGTCAGACGATGTATTCTCCAGCGGCGTGGACGAGTATGAGCTGGTGGAGACCCTGAACTCGATAGAGGAGCGACGGGGGACGGTCTATCTAGCGGACTCGTCGCTCGAGTTCGGCAAGCAGGTCTCAGCCTTTGGCGGAATCGTGGCTCTTCTAAGGTACCGGCTCAGGGCCTATTGAGTGCCGGGAAGACGAACTCTGAGAGGACAGCCAGGAGTACCCCTCCCTTGATCAGGTCCTTTCCGTGTCTCCTGTCCACGTGGGTGAAGTAGAGGAGAAGGCCGATTAGCAGGATGGAAATGTATGCCAGCCTGGAGACATCGATAACGACCGAGTTGACCGTGGTCAGAAGTAGGGAGGCTACCGAAGTGAACTGCCGCGCGAGAGCTTGGATGACCGCACCCATGTCTGGGGGCTGCGAGGCGTCCAGCCGGTTGACCTGCACTAAGCTCTCGACAGCCCCTACAATGACCCCGGACATCGCAGTATGAGTTCGATTATCTATTTAACCCGCCACAAGGCCTTTACAGAAAATAGGGGCCCACTATCACCGCGAGTAGAACGGCGACCACAATCACACTCGATGTCGCCGTAATCCTGCTCAACGCGGTCTCAGTGAGCTTGTTCCGTCCCAGCGCCTTCAGGCCAACCCTGAACGCCTGCCCGCCGTCGAGCGGATAGATCGGTAGTGAGTTGAAGATCGAGAGGTTGAAGTTTATGAAGAACATCCAGTACAGCAGGTTGGCAGACTGCGCGAGCGAAGAGCCCGCAGATGGACCGTAGAATCTGGCTAGGCTGTCAGAGAAGGGCACTACTCCCTGGCACGCCGGCAGCGTCGGGATGCAGAGATACAGAGCGGGCCTGACGAAAAACGAGCTGGTATATGTGGTAACGAGCCTCTGCAGCTGCGTGTATCCGAGGTCGTCGATTCCCAAGAACGCCCGCTGCGTGACTGTCCCCGTCCTCGTGTCGTTCACTAGCAGACTGCCCAGCGTTATTCCATTCAACTGCAGATAGCTGCCGGCGCGCCACACAGTCAGGTTGATGACGTGCCCGGGCTGGTACCACGTGCTGTTCGCCACCGCGGCGGCGTCGTTGACCGCGATTCCGTTGACCTTTGTGACGAAGTCGCCAGACATGATGCCTGCTTGGCTAGCTGAAGAATTCGAGTACACTGACACGACCGCGACTCCGCTCACACTCGGTTTCATCGCTGCGACTATCCCGAAGAGCAACACTAGGCACAAGATACCCACTAGAAAGTTGATACCCGCGCCCGCTCCCAGGACTCTCCCTGAATGCGATGCTTTCGCAGCCTTCAGGGCGTCTTCATCGACCTCCACGAACGCCCCGATCGGCACGAAGAGGAAGAACAGAAGTCCCGAGGATTTCACAGGAAGCCCCAAGCTCCTAGCGATGATCCCGTGGGCGCCCTCATGAATCACCATCGCGACAAGGAGCGCTATCCAGCCGTCGACTATGGGCAGGTACGGATTGATGCCGGGAAGCCCAAGGTTCCCGAGGGGGCTGAGGGTTCTGATGTAGCTCGCAACTTCCTGGCCTCGCGGAGACAGGAGGACTCCGAGCTGCGAAAGGAAGAGGAAGAGCGCAATCGCGGCGGCGACTGGCATGAGGTACAGGAGGAACCATCCGACTGGCCCGGAGATCCTTACTCGACCCAGCCTGTCCATCAGCGACTGGAACCTCCTAGTCCTCACAAGCACGATGCCGTACTGGAACTCGACCCGCTTGTACTCCTCCAACCGCAGTTCTCGGTTCGCCGTTTCCGCTTTCGCTTTAAGTGTTCACAGGCTTATTAGAGCTCAGAGCCCAGCAACTCGCAATTGGTCGCCTGTTCAGAGTGTGGCGGGACGCCATTTTACACGAGGAGGTACTCGGGGGAGGTACTCTGTCGCGTTTGCTTCAGGCGGTCGGTCGTCGAGAAAGCGCGAAGGACAATCACCAAGTACAAGATGGTCAATCGGGGCGAACGGGTGGGCGTTGCTGTCTCGGGCGGGAAGGACAGCCTCTCGCTCTTGGATGTCATGCACGAGCTCTGCACGGTCAACGGCTGGCAGATGGTCGCCATCTCCATCGACGAAGGTGTTCAGGGATACAGGGACGAGGCATTAGCGCACTCGAAGGCGGCTTCGGAGAGGCTCGGCATCGAGAGCTTGGTTGTCTCGTACAAAGAGCTCTACGGTTTCTCCCTCGACCAGGCTCTGGGTTGGGACGGCAGGGACGTGTCCTCGTGCAGCTTCTGTGGCGTCTTCAGGAGGAGGGCGATTGACGAGGCCGCTGCAAAGGCCGGCGTCTCGGTGGTCGCGACAGCCCACAACCTTGACGACTACGTCCAGACCTTCCTCATGAACCTGCTTCACGGAGACGTCGCGCGGATCGGGTGGCTCGACCCCTCCTACGCAGACGACAGCTTTCCCGTCAGGCGCGTCAAGCCCTTCATGGAAATCTACGAGGAAGAGATTGCCCTCTTCGCGTACGTCTCCGGGATTCCGTTCCAGAGCGTCAGTTGCCCATACATGCACGAAGGACTGAGGACCGAAGTCAGGGACTACCTCAACCAACTCGAGAGCAGACACGCAGGCATCAAGAACGTGCTATTCAGGTCCGCCCTCGACGTGATCTCTCGATACGGCAGTTCCACGCACCGAGGGACTGTCCCCTGCACGGTTTGCGGGAACCCTTCCTCCAGCGGCCTCTGCAACGTGTGCAGGCTGAAGGAGAAGGTTGACAGCCACATTAAATACACAGAATGAATCGCGAGCAGATGGCGGTGGGTAGGGTTCGAGGGATAGCCGTCCTCGCTAGACTGAAACCGGCTACACGCAGTGGCCAGTAACCTTCGGGTAAAGCCACCTTCCCAGCAACCCGCGCCGGGGAGGAAAATGAACTCACGCCGAGGTGGGCGGTCACGAGGAGCAGTCCTCTCGAAGGAGAGGTCCTGACGCCTAATCGCCGAAACGGGCGAGGTCCGGGAGGGAGCAGCCCTATGGCGACGCGGCCACGCTGCCTCGT
>JAJTZC010000005.1:0-51027 GCA_032906705.1 Nitrososphaerales archaeon | reverse complement strand
GCTAAGCCTGTGACTCGAAAGGGTCTCGTGGGTTCGAATCCCACCCCCGGCGCTCAAGCTTCGATGGAACTATCTCCGGAATACTTTTCCTGCGAACCGGGCCCGCGAGCCCAACCCCTCCTCGATCCTCAGCAGCTCGTTGTACTTCGCGACTCGCTCGCCCCTCGCGGGTGCTCCGGTCTTGATGAATTCGCTGCCGAACGCCGTGGCGAGGTGAGCGATGAAGGGGTCCTCAGTTTCGCCCGACCTGTGAGAGACGGCGACAGCCCACCCTGCCTTATTAGCGAGCCCCATAGCGTCCTCAGTCTCGGATACCGTCCCTATCTGGTTCAACTTGACCAAGACGCCGTTGGTTGCCTTCTGCCCGATTCCCTTCCTCATCCTCTTGGCGTTTGTCGCGTAGAGGTCGTCCCCGATTATCTTTGTGTTACGCCCGATCCTTCCTGTGAGGCTGGCGAATTCGTCAAAGGCCTCCTCGGCGAACGGGTCCTCTATCGTGAGGAGGGCGTACTCGTCTCGAAGCGAGCTGTAGAAGTCCTCGAGTTGCCTCGCGTCGAACGCCCTCCCGTCCAGTCTGTACTCGGCTCGCTTGGAGTCGAAGAAGACCGAGGCAGCTGCGTCGATTCCCAGCCTCACCTCCTTTTCACCATACCCACTTCGCTTCACAGCCTTCATGATCGCGTCGAGGGCGTCTCTGGTCTTGCTAAGGGGAGGCGCGAAGCCTCCCTCGTCCCCGACGTTGGTTGCACCTCTTCCATAACCATCCGTCAGCACGCCCTTCAGCGACTGGTAGACCTCAGCGCCCATCCTAATCGCTTCAGAACAGCTGTCCGCGCCGACAGGTTCTATCATGAACTCTTGTATTGCGAGCCCGTTACCGGCATGTTCGCCCCCGTTGATGATGTTCATCATGGGGACGGGTAGAGTGTATCCCTTTGCAGGCCTCAGTTTCTCGTACAGGCTAATCCCCTTCGAGCTCGCAGCTGCTTTCGCGGCAGCCATCGAGACGGCCAGGATCGCGTTCGCGCCGAGTCGGCTCTTGTTGGGTGTCCCGTCGAGCCGGACCAGCAGACTGTCCAAGCGCCTCTGGTCGCCGGGGTCCGCGCCCAAGATCTTCGGACCGATTAAGGTGACGACGTTTGAGATCGCCTTCCTCACGCCCTTACCGTGGAAGCGGCGCTGATCGCCGTCTCGAAGCTCGAGAGCCTCATGCAATCCCTTCGAGGCTCCCGAGGGCACGCTCGCCCTGCCGGCGGACGTCTTGGTCTCGACCTCGGCCTCCACAGTCGGGTTGCCACGCGAATCGAGAACCTCTCGAGCCTTCACATCGACAATCTTCGTATGCGTCGGGCGCTCAGTTGGCATCGTTTCCATGCGTCCCCCTCCAAGCCTTATTAGCAGATTGGCTTGCCCGCGGGTCGGGCCGGTGGTCTAGCTCGGTTAGGATGTCAGGCACTTGCCCGTCAGGCCCTTACACGGCGAATGTCGCAGGTTCGAATCCTGCCCGGCCCACCACCAACACGGCTCCAGGCTTGAGAAGGGCGAGCTCATTTGCACAAACGCGCAAGCGATGCTCTAACGGTTATTACCAACTGCGTGCTGGTCCAGCCAATGACGGAGTTCCGTTACATCTCATGGACGGAATACGGGAACCTAGCTGACGCGCTAGCTGAGAAGATCCGGTCAAAAGAACAGAAGTTCGACCTGATTGTCGGAATCGCTCGGGGTGGGATACCTGTCGCTATGGTCGTCTCCGACCACCTCGATGTCAAGATCGACATAATCAACGTGAAATCCTACAACGGCATCGCTGAAAGGAACCCCCCTAGGATCCTCTCAACACTAACCGAAACTGTGAGCGGGAAGAATGTCCTACTGGTGGACGATTTGGTCGATCAGGGCGATACAATGAATACCGTAGCCGGGTTCCTCAAGAGTCAGAAGCCGCGCGCCCTGAAGACCGCGGTCCTGTTCAAGAAGCCCTGGAGCAAGACCGAGCCGGATTACTACCTAGAAGTGGTCGAGAAATGGATCGTCTTCCCCTGGGAACATGGCGAAGTCAACAGGCTCAGGGTCGCCAGGGGCGAGCTGCTGCAAGGACAACACTAGGATTAGCCGCTTAGAAAGAGACTTCCGGGACAATCCGAAGGCCCTAAGCGCCTTTCGCCCCTACATCGAGTCGGCATAAGGTTCACCCGAGAAGGGAGGAGATGATTCTCTGGGTAAGGCCCCAGACGACGTAGTCTCCCAAGGCGTAGGCAGGCACATTCAGGGCCACCCCGTCCGCTTCAACACGATACGTTGACCTCGATCGCGGGGCGAGGAATTCGTCCAGGCCGACCCATCTATAGCTCGAGACCTCTTCATTGGGCATGACCTTCACTTCGCCCTTTAGATGAAACACCGAAGGTATCACCTCCATGTTGCCCGTGTGCGTCCGGAAGGAGCCAAAATAGCCAAGGAAGTCCGCGTGCCTGGCCAGGTCCACACCCGCCTCCTCAATCGTCTCCCGCACCGCGGTCTGCCTGGCCGTCCGGTCTCCTTCTTTCATCTTCCCTCCAGGAAAGGCGACCTGACCAGACCACGGGTCGCCTTGCCGCTCTGCTCGCTTGATCAGGAACATCCGCGGCTCGGGACGTTTGTCGATGATGACGGAGACACCCGCGAGCTTGGTTTGCTCGACGGCCGGCTGCCTGAACTCTAGTTTTCTTTTCAACTCCGGCAGGATTCCGAGGCTCATCGGGGCGTCGAAAGCAATTCTTGCAATCTTAAATACGCATTACACCCCTCCGGGAGTCGAAATGTCTATCGAATCCAAACAGAGTCTAACTGTAAGACTGTCTGACGAAAACTTTGAGAGCTACAGCTCGGCCGACAAGCCCTTGTTTGTTGACTTCTGGGCCGTCTGGTGCGGACCGTGCAGGATAATGGAGCCTGTCGTCGAGAAGCTCGCAACGAAGTACGCGGGGAAGGTCGTCTTCGGAAAGGTGAACGTGGACGAGGAGATGAACCTCTCATCCAAGTATCAAGTCTTCTCCATTCCGACGTTCATGCTGTTCAAGAAAGGAGAGCCAATGGACGCGGTCATCGGAGCAGTTGGCGAGGCTTCGCTCGAACAGATGATAGGGCATTCCCTGAACGGGCACCAGGGTTAGGAGACCCGCGTTCCGTCAAGCAGGAAGATATCCGCCTTCTCCAAGCTTATCGCCCCCGAAGACAGAACAGGGCCGAACTCGAACGACTTCTTCCTGTTGATTGGCTGGCCGCCCACCATCCTGTTGAAGGGAGGCATGACCCTCAGCTCCCCCTCTCCGTCCTTCCTCGGCACGTATCCCGCCCTTTCATTCATCTCGGCGACGTCATACTTCGCAAAGACCCAAACGGACTCCCTAGACCTAGTCCCCAGATTGTCCCTCATCTCGTAGGTAAAGTGAGAGTGGCCGATGACTAGGTTCCGTGTCGCTATCGCCTTCTCAGAAGGCCAGGCGTGACCGTGAGCTACCCCTACCTTGGTCCTCCCATGCCCTATGATCGCACCATCCGAACCGTGCAGGATGACCCTCTGTGGTAACACTGTCCTTATCTTCGCGTCGTGGTTTCCGGGAACCACCTCGACAGCGGGGAACAGGTCGAGCATCGTCTCGAAGAACCAAGGAATCACCCCCCAGTCGATGTCTTCGACCCTGCCGACCGAATGCTTGACGTCGCCGAGGATCACGATTCTGTCACATCTGTGAACTTCGGCAATGTTCCGTATCCTCTCCACCATCTTCATGGTGTAGGACGGGATTCTGAACCCTTTCCTGGCCATCTCCTTTTCCAGACCAAGGTGCAGGTCCGAGATGAGCAGCGAAGACTCGGAAGAATCGGAGAAGATGAGGGCCGCTTCGCCTGGTACTATCTTTAGCAAAGTCAGGCAATCAGCGGAACTATCTCTCCCCTAATGTAGGTTTTGAACTCGGGGAGTTCCAGCCTGCTGAAAACCGTGACAACTGCGTTCCTCGTCACGCCGACGACGTAGCCGTACTTCTTCGACCTGATCACCGCGTACCACAGCTTCCCATGCTCGAGGTACTCATTGTATAGCCCGGTGACGCCGAGCGCAGAACCGTAGAGCGACAGCTTGTTGATGTTTGGAATGTCGACCTGGTCGAAGAAGATGATCTTCGTATCATCGAAGTTCGCTTCGTGGAACTTCTTCAGGACCTCGGGCTCAATCCTTGCCTCCACTACCTGGCCCAGGCTTAGGAAGACCGCCTTGCTTATCTCGTTGGCAATGTTGTTGGCCCTGTTCTTCTTGTCGTACACTATCAGGAAGAGCCTACCCTTGAAGACGTCGAACGTGAATGCCGCCTCGTAAGTCCTGGGGACGGGCACGGCCTTCTCCCTGTGTCTCACGACAAATACGGTGTCGAACGAGAAGGTGCCCTCGAGGCTGTTCTTCCCCGCTGTGAGGTTCCTTATCTCGGAGATCAGCTTGAAGGACTGCTCCTCCACGCTCGTCTCAGTCTCCAGCCTGAAGGCCTTCAACTTCTCTGCGAGGAGGTCCATCTCATAGTTCTCCCTGACGAGAAACACCTTGCCAGCCAGGACCAATCTGAACTGCCCCGATATCCGCTCGTTAAATGATTTTCAGGTCAGTTCGACCAGAATTGTCTGGTCGTGACGAAGCGTATCTTTGCTTCCAAGAGAGAGGCGTAGAATTTCTCATCGTCCTCGTGCATCTCCGCGAGAATGCGCGACGCCGTCTGGGGCCCGATGCCGTACACCGTCTGGGCCACAACTGCCTTCTTGCCGTACGAGAGGACAAGGTCTGCCCCCCTCCTCGACTTTGCGAGCTCGCTCCTCTCCTCCTCTGTGAGCTCGTTCCCTGTCGCCCTTCTTTGCAGCAGTCCGGTTATCTTCGCAGTGCCCCAATAGCACGGGGCGAGCAGGCCAGAGCCGCATGAAGCGCATCTCGGCTCCTCTGGCAGGTCGCCGACCATTGTGGTGTCCTGGGCCTTTCCGCACTTCATGCAGACCATGCTCACATCTGTGAGGAAGATGCTCGACTTCATCCGCTGGTAAGAAGACTTGCCCAGCGAATCGGGAGCCACGGCCTCGGGCACCTCCAGGTACCTGTAGAGCAGGTTGTATGCCAATGGGGTCGGCCTGTCTCCGGCCTGGAATGTCTCCAGCGCAATCTTCCCCGCAGCAACGAGCTTCAGGACCTGCTTCCCCCCCTCCATGTCGATCAGGTCGCGTCCGGTCTCCTGCAGTGCCTCCTCGTAGATGGGCGTCCTCTCGAACCTCGTGGGAAGAGAGCAGAGGTTCGGATGGGCAATCAGCTTCCCCCTCTTCAGGGCCCCGAACCGCTCGGCAACCCACTTTACCCTGGTGGGAAACGGGAAGTTCCTCTGGGCTGCGACCGCGTAGGTCCTCTCAAGGTCATCCGGTGCGATCCCCATGAGTTCATGCGCGAGCGAGTTCAGGTCCAGATCCTTGGTGTCCTCGGTCAACTCCATCAGGAGCCGGTAGCCATCGAGCCACCAGAGCCTTACGAGGCCCCGCCTCGAGAGAATCTCTTCGAAGACACATGCGAATGTCCTGTTGACCGACTCCCCGAAGCACAGGTGGACGATGAGGTACTTGCCGAACCCCTCGAAGAGGACCAGATTGTCCGAGGGTACGGGCGCGCCCATCTTCTTCTGCTCCGCAATCTCGTCTACGACGAGCGCCTTTGCGGCCGAATCGGCATGGACTCGCTCGAGCAACCCCGCAAGTGCCACCTCCCCCTTGTCCAACGCCTCGGATATCTCCCTGCGCATCCTTCCTGTATCCTGGGCCAGGTCGAACGGGATCGGGAGCATCTCCCCATCCCAGCCCGGCAGGGCGGCCAAAGGGTCGTCGACGGGCGTGACGTAGATCTTCCTGTCCTCGGCGACTTGTTCAATCTGCCAGACCCTGCCCTTGCAGATGAAGTGGACGCCGACCTTTGCCCTCAGGATGACGAACTCTTCGCCAAGTATCCCGACCATCTGGTTGGTCGTCACGTCGACGACAAGGTACCTCGTCTCGTCCGGGATCATTGAGAGGTTCTCGTAGTAGTAGTCTCTCGTCATCCTGGTCCTCGAGAGGGTGTCACCGTCGACCCTGATCTTCCTCAGCTCAGCCAGATACGCGACTGTCCTCCTGAAGCTTTCTTCCGAGAGCGTGGCGAACGGGCTCGCAGTTCTGATTTCGCCCAGCATCTTGGTCGCGTCCATGGTCTCAAAGTCCATCAGGTATCCGGCGACCTGGTGTGCCAGAACGTCTAGGCTGTTCGAATAGGGCCTAGTGGGCTCGATCCTCCCGCTTTCAGCTGCCGCTACGCTGCAGGCCGATTCGAGTATGTCATCTGCCGACACAGTCTCCACGACGCCCTCCGAGACCCTCCCCAGGCTGTGCCCGCTCCTTCCAACCCTCTGAACCAAGGCAGTGACCTGCCTCGGCGACATGTACTGAACAACCAGGTCGACCGAGCCGACGTCGATTCCAAGCTCCAAGGTCGATGTGCAGACAAGCGCCTTCAGCTCCCCGGACTTGAAAGCGTGCTCGACCCTCTCCCTTTCCTCTCTCGGGAGCGATCCGTGGTGAACGCCTACGTCCTTCCTCAGCCTCGAGAGCTTCTCTCCGAGCATCTCTGCGACCGTCCTGCTGTTCACGAAGACCAGGGTGGAGTTGTGGGTTCCGATCAGCTGGTCCATCCTTGCCAACCTGGCCGCGAGGTCCGGTGCCGCGTAGGCCTCCTTCGCCGCGGTCTGGTTCGACGGGTCGGGCACGGGGTACTCTACCCGATACCTGAACTCCTTGGGGGCCTCCGCTCTCACGAGCGCGTGCTTCCTGTCCCCGAAGATGAAACTGGCAGCCACCTCGGGCGTCCCCACCGTTGCGGACAGGGCCACGAGCTGGAACTCGCCAGCCACCTTCCTGAGCCTCTGAAGCCCGACGCAGAGCTGGACGCCCCGCTTGCTCTCAACGAGGTTGTGAAGCTCATCGATCACCACTGCCTTCAGATGACTCAGGTTCTCCCTCATCCTCCTGCCCGGAAGAACGGCCTGCAAGCTCTCGGGCGTAGTCACAAGCACATCTGGAGGGTGCGCGGACTGCTTCGTCCGTTGCTGCTGGGGAGTGTCGCCGTGGCGTATATCGACCTTGAGGCCCAGCTTGGCGCACCAGCCCTGCAGCCTCTTCAACATGTCCCTGTTCAGTGCCCTCATCGGGGTGATGTAGAGTAGCGAGATGCCCTCCCTGCGACCGTCGGACGCGATTCTTCCGAGGAGAGGAAGCACAGCAGCCTCGGTCTTCCCTGAGCCCGTGGGCGCCACTATCAGGACGTTCTCGCCAGCTGAGACGAGCGGCCACGCCCGCTCCTGAGGAGGGGTCGGCTCGGTGATTCCCATCTCCTGCAAGAAGCTCCTGACAGTGCCGGTGAGGTGCTCGGCTCCGCCCCGGTGGCTCAAGAATGAAAGCCGAAGCGTCGTAACCATTTAAGCGCTTGCGCCGAACTTTTCGTCTGACCGCATTTGTGCGTAATGTCTAAATGCGGCTCACGGTCGCGAATTCAGGAAAATTGGCAAAGATTACCGAGGAAGTCTCAAGGGAGAGGGAGCTCCACCAGACAAATGTCAAGGAGATAATCCTCGAGAACTTCATGAGCTACGAATACGCGCGGATTCCGCTTCGGGACGGGCTCAACCTCATCGTCGGACCTAACGGGTCCGGCAAGTCCTCGATTCTTCTAGCTATCTCCGTCGCCTTCGGCCAGGTCTACACTGAGCGGTCTCGCAAACTCTCCGACCTGATACGAAGGGGAAAAGACATCGCCAGAGTCTCGCTCGTCTTCGACAACTCTGCGAGGAATGGCATCAGACCGATTCCGTACTCAAAATCTGATACTTTCATGCTGAGCCGCTACCTGAGGAAGGACGGCTCATACTGGTTCGAGGCTGACTACAAGGAGATCGACAAGAGCGAGGTCGTCAGGCTCCTTAGGGAGTTCGGAATCAACCCTGACAACCTTCTGATCATCATGCACCAGGGGATGATAGAGGAGCTGGGCGCGGTCACGCCTCAGGAGAGGCTTAGGATGGTCGAGGAGGCGGTCGGGTTCTCGGAATACAGGCAGAGAATCATGCAGGCCGAACAGGAGCTGAGCGGGCTCGTGGGCGAGGAGAGCTCCCTCCTGCAGCTGATCGATAACGCGAACCAGGCGCTGGAGTACTGGAAACAGATCTACGACAGGTACATGGAGAAGAAGAAGCTCCTCGACCACAGGGTGCTCCTCGAGAAGGAGCTGCTCTGGAGCACCGAGGCCAAGCTATCAAAGGCACTCGAGTCGGTGGAGGAGAAGATCACTGGGAAGTCCAGGGCACTGGAGGACCTGAAGTCCCAGCAGACCGAGGTCTCCGCTGATTCCGAGGGCACGCACAAGACCCTGCTCGACAAGCAGGTCGAGCTGAGCAAGCTGTACTACTCCCTCGTGAGAGCGGAGAGCGAGAGGGCGAAGGACGAAGCCACCCGAGTCGCCTACCGCGGCCAAAGGGAGGACATTGAGGGGCTCTCGAAGTCGGTTGACGAGCTGCTCGGAATCGCCCCTGGGAAAACCGCGAAGCGGCTGAGGGAGATGGTGGACTACATGTCCAAGAAGGGAGAGGCCGCCGAGGAGGACGCAGCCAGGAGGAAGTCAGACCTGGACAAGGAGGTCTCGTCGTTGCAGCCAGAAATCAGTCGCACTGATGACCTTGTCAAGAGAACGATGGAGAGCTACATCTCGCTACGGGTAAAGTTCGAAGTTCTCTCCTTCAGGATCAGGAACACCGAGTCCGACCTAAGGGAGTTGGAGAGAAGCGCGAAAGAGTACAAAGGAGAGCTCGAGAAGATCAAGCCCGACCTCGAGAGGGGCGGGGCCCGGGTGGAAACACAAAGGCAGCCTTACGAGGTGTCAGAGGAGCTGAAGCTTGTGTCTGCCCATCTCCAGAAGATGCAGGACATACCAGACGACGCGGAGAAGATCTACAACGATTACACGGGCAACATCGAGGAGTTGAAGGTGAAGCTGGGCCAGCTGCAGGAGAACAAGAAGGCGATGCTGACAGAGCTCGGCACGCGCAAGAAGGTCTGGTCCGAAGCGATGAACCGACTGGTCGAATCTGTCGACCCGCCATACCAGACGGTTCTATCCGCCGCTGATGCAACCGGTTTCATCAAGTTCGACGAGGGGGCAGAGATTGACGAGGCCGGCCTCGACCTTTACGTCGGGTTCAGGGGCTCGGCAGCCACGACGCTGGACCCGTTCACTCAGAGCGGCGGAGAACGCTCCGTCGCGCTGATGGCCTTCATCCTCTCGCTTCAAGCGAGGATAGTCTCGCCCATGAGAGCCATGGACGAGTTCGATATACACATGGACCCGAGGAACAGGGAGGCCATGTTCAAGATGATCCTTTCTCAGATGAAGATGAGGGGCTCCTCACAATACATTGTGATAACGCCCTCGATCATGACGGTGCTCGACAGGAGCGCCCATGTGATAACTGTGCAGGCCGTGCACGGCGCCTCTGCGATCAGCGAGCTGAAGGTGAAGTAGCGCGGAACCCAAGAAACTCGAGGAGATTCTGCGGGTCATCGAACTCTGCAGGTCGGTCGAGCGCTCGAGCGCCAACCCGTTCGACGTCGACATCAAGGAGAAGATCCAGCTTCTGAGGAAACACCTTCCAGAGTGGAAGTTCCTCGACGAGTTGCTCATCGACTCGGAGGCAATGCTCGAGCTCGCGCAGATTGTCAGGCTCCAGGACGAGTGGCTGAAGCATCGCGCCTCGTCCCTCTACATCGACCCGCGCTTGATCCAGCTGAAGGTCAAGCTTCTTGCGAAGGAGGAGCTGATAGAAGCTTTCGTCAAGAGCTGGCACCCTGTCGCGCAGGTGGATCAGGTCTCCCCGAAGGGGCTCGAGAAGGCCTTCCTCTACTGGAGGGATCTGCTCCCTATGTCTGAGAGGTTCAAGCAAGACTTCGGCACATACGGCACGATGCCCGGGGTAATCGACGTGGATGGGCTGGTCGAGCTGAGGATCTACACTCAGGAGCAGTTCGAGGACAGGCTAGGGGAGCTGCGCGGGGAGCTTCTGTCAAGGTCCAACGGCGAGTGGATAGACTACAGGGAGTTCATCAAGGCAGACTCTTTCGAGGCCAAAGTCGTCAGGGCCTATCTGCTTGCATTCCTGATCACAGAGGGCCTCGCGTCGCTGAAGACAGACCCTCTGACGGGGAAGATTTGGGTCGTGGCCCTCAGGGCAAAAGCAGGCGGAATGCCGAAGTCGGTCGCGGTCTCGCTGGCCAGTGAAACATGATGGAATCCCAAGAGAAGGCCCTGCTGGAGCGGAAGGTCAGGAAGGCTTTCCAAGTCCTCATCCTACAGCGCGGAAGGAATCCAGGAGTCAAGGGCTGGGAGCTCAAGAGGCATCTCGGCAGGGAGTACCGCCAGATCGTCGAGGTGCTCTCCGAGGACATCTCGGCGCTCGGGCTCGAGGTCTTCGAGGTGAAGGGCCCCGACGGCACTGACGAATCTTCGCGCTTCCTGCTCAGGTTCAAGGAGCCTCCTAGCGTAAGCGAGGCAGAGACCTCAGGGATCAGGATCGACGACCTGGCAGTGCTCGCAGCCACGATAGCGTTCATCAATTCCAAGCAGGGACGGGCGTCGAGGCGCGAGGTGGAACAGTTCCTCAGGGAGAAGTTCCCAAAGTGGAGGGTCGAATACTCCCTCGAGAGGTACGTGAAGCGCGGCTACCTGGAGCAGGACGACAGGGCCCTGATGCACATCGGCTGGAGGACCAGGGCCGAGGTGGACGAGAAGACCCTGATGACGATGCTGTTGTCACGCGGCACTCGCGAAGTACCGCCTCCTTAACGCGTCCCGCTCCCCCTCGATGATCAGCTCGACGATGTCCTTCCCTTCCTTCCTCATCTTCGCCGCAAGGGAGCCGGCCTCCGCGAGCCTGATGCCCCTGCCAGCCAGCAGCATGTCCAGCGCGTGTCCATACTCCTTCCGCAACTCCGCGGACTTGCGCACGCCCTCGATCATTTTCAACCTCTTCCCTTTGAAATCTGTCCGGCTCCTCGCCTTCATCGCGAGGGAGAAGACGTTCTCGTATGACTCCGTTGAGAGCCCGATCGCCTCCTTCCCGCAGGCTGGGCACTTCCGCAGAGCCTCCATTTCACCGACTCTCTTCAGCTCCAGGTAGTTCCAGCAGGCCGTGCACACGGCGACAAGGAAGGTGTCGTGGATTCTAGCCATCGTCGACTGCCGGAGAAGGGCCCGGAGCCTCTCAGGCGAGACTATCTCTCCCCTGCGGCTTATCTCCTCGATGCCGATCCTGGCAATCGGCGAGAGCCCTTCGTACTCAAGCAGCTTCGCGGATATCGAACCCGCATCCATCCTACCTAGCACAGAGGCAGCGCCAGCCACGTCCAGATCGTCATGGAAGATCACGTTCATCGCTTCCTCGTACACTGGCGTGTCCCGGAGGGCTTCGACCAGGCCCGAGATGGAGACGCTCGCGTAGTCAGCATCCTTTGCGATAGCCCCACACTTCTTCCCAGCATGTATGAGCCTCCGCTTGAATATTCCGGACCTCACGACCGCCTTCTCGGTTGTGGTCCGCAGGTCGACCTTCGGCAGGCCCTGCAGGATTGAGAGAACCATTGCTGGCGCGACGTCAGCTTCTATCACAATCCTGTACGGGTCCTGGTGAACTGCCACCGACTGGCCAATCTTCTCGGAGATCAGGTGCCCGACCACCCTTGAAAGGAGCCTGTTCACCTTGTGCCCGAAGGCGGCCTGCACGATGACGTACTTGTCCCACCTCTCGATCGTCACGAGGTTGTCTGACGGAATCGGGAGCCCCGCAGAGTGCTGCTCGGCCACCTCCTTCAGAGCCTCGAGCATCGTCTCGTTCGGAACCGGATATGTCCTGCAGATCTCGTCAAGGTACTCTGTGCTCCTGCCGTTGGCAAGCTCTTCCGCGTACCTCCTCCTGAGGGACCCGACCTCCTGCGCCACCTCGAATGGCACTGGGATCTCGTCGCCCACCCAACTTGGTACTGCCCCAGTTGGGTCGTCCTCAGGCTTCACGTAGACCTTGTTGCCGTAGATCTGCTCTATCTTCCAGCACCTGCCAGCCTCCACGAATTTCACCCCGACCTCCCCGTACTCGGAGACGAACGCTTCGTCGAGGGTGCCCACGAAGTTCTCCCTCTCGAGGACGAGGTACTGCTTCTCGTCAGGAATCATGGACAGATTGTCGAAGTAGTAGCTGAAGAGAGGCTGAATGTCCCTGGCCCTGTAGACGCTCCCGTCCGACTCGCTGTAGTAGGCGAGCCGTGGATATCTCTCCCTCATGTAGGTGAGCACCTTCTTCAATTGCTCTATGTCCATCGTCGAGTAGGGGTAGCTCCTCTTGAGCAGGGCGTAGATTTCTCCGATGTTCCAACTGCTCCGCTCCACTAGTAGGCCGGCCACTTGGTGGATGGCCACATCGTAGGGCGCAGCGACTATATCCAGAGGTTCGAGCTCGCCCTTCGTCGACTTCCTGCAGAGTACCGCCGCCTCGAGAGTATCGTCCGAGTCCTGGGTGATCACCACCCCGCTCGAGACCTGTCCGACCCTGTGCCCGCTCCGCCCTACCCTCTGGATCAGCCTGGTCACCTGCCTCGGTGAGTTGTACTGCACAACGTACTCCAGGAACCCTATGTCAATGCCGAGTTCGAGGCTACTCGTGCAGATGACGCCGTGAAGCTTCCCGTCCTTCAGGCTCCTCTCGACCGCCTCCCTTGTCGCCTTCGAGAGCGAGCTGTGATGAATTCCTATCGGGAAATCAGGGTCCCAGACCCTGAACCTGCTTGCGAGCGCCTCGGCCTCCGTCCTGGTGTTCGTGAAGACGAGAACCGACCTGTACCTCTCCACCAGCTCTCGTATCGTCCTCAGTCTTGCGGCCACATCCGGGAATGAGTAGATTGCCTCGGCTAACTCCCTGTCCTGGGGCGTGGCCCTGGGCGCGGCCACACTGAGGGCCAGGCTCTTCTCCACTGGCACCCTAGCTATCTCGCATTGTCTCCCGTTTCCCACAAGGAACTCGGCCACCTTTTCGGGAGACCCGACGGTCGCTGAAAGCCCCACGATTTGGAACGGCTGTTCGGCGATCTCCCTGAGCCTCTCCAGCCCCACTGCGAGCTGGCTCCCCCTCTTGTCCTCGGCCAGCTCGTGGACCTCGTCGATTACGACCCATCTCAGCTTCGTCAGCGCCTCGCGCAGCCTCCTGCCGACAAGCAGAATCTGTAGAGTCTCCGGCGTCGTGATTAGAATGTCCGGGGGCGCGTAGCTGAGGTTGGTCCTCTCCTGCTGGGAGCTGTCCCCGTGCCTCACGCCCAGCCTGATGTCGAAACGCTTGCACCACCACTGCATCCTCTCCAGCATGTCCCGGTTCAGCGCCCGCAGCGGCGTCACGTAGAGGAGCTTGGTACCCTTCTCCCGGGTCGGCCCATCCCTGATCATCCGGTCTAGTATCGGAAGGAAGGCGGCCTCTGTCTTGCCAGTGCCGGTAGGCGCCATCAACAGTGCGTTCTTCCCCTCCCGTACGAGGGGCACCAACCTCATCTGCGGGTCAGTGGGTAAGGCGAACCCCCGCTCCTTGAGCGCCTCGACAAGCGGAGGCGAGAAAAGTTCGAAGACGTTCTGTTCCTCCATCATTTCCCCTGTCCCACAAAGTCGACCATTTTAGCTACAACCGAATCTCCACGCCAGCGTGAAGAAAATCTTCCGCCCGTCTCTCCTCCAATAAGCTTGCGGTGGCCGGACACGGGCGAGGTCTCACGGGCCCGTTGTCGACGTTTGCATCGGCTGGACCATGCGAGAATGTTCAAATATCGCCGCTATAACATAGGTGATAAAATCATGATCAACCCTTACGAGATCGTTTCAAAGTCGGCACTGCCCGCGCTCAGAGCGATGGTGGCCAAAAGGCTCCGGGAGGGCTACCACCTCACACAGCAAGACGTAGCGGTCAAGCTGGGAGTGACTCAGGCGTCAGTCAGCAACTACGCCAGGAAGGCCAGGGGGGTCATGATAAACTTCGAAACGGACCCGAATGTAGCGAAGTCAGCAGACAAGATTGCAAGAATCCTTTCCGTCGAAAATCCCGACCAGAGGATGGCGCTATCGATAATGACCGAGGTATGCGATTACATACGGTTCAGCCACCTCATGTGTTCCCTCCATAGTGAGCTCGACCCTGGTTTCCAGTCAGAGGGATGCGAGGCCTGCGACGGGGTCTTCACCGAGAAAGACTTTGATAGGCTGAAGATCGTAGTCGGGTCCTGAGTTGCAGGTCGAAGCGAAACCGAGCTGGCTCACCGTTAGTCCCGTCGCAGGAAAAAACCACGCGAAGCTGAAGGAGCTCTTCTCAGGGCTGAACCTCCACACAGTCTGCGAGGAGGCTCATTGCCCCAACGTCTACGAGTGCTGGGGAGGAGGCACTGCCACCCTGATGCTGATGGGAGACGTCTGTTCAAGGGCTTGCAGGTTCTGCATGGTCACCCCCGGAAGACCGAACGGCGTCCTCGACCCGCTCGAGCCAGAGAATGTCGCTTTCGCGCTCTCGCAGATGGGACTCACCTACATCGTCCTCACGTCTGTCGACCGAGATGACCTTCCAGACGGCGGCGCTTCGCACTTCGCCAGGACGATTAGCCTGATCAAGGAGAGGATGCCGGATCTCCTGGTCGAGGTCCTGATACCAGATTTTCAAAACGACCTCGAGGCGCTAAGGACTGTCGTCGAGGCGCGCCCCGACGTCGTCGCCCACAACGTCGAGACGACGCTGTCGCTCACGCCCAAGGTGCGGGACCCGAGGGCGAACTACTGGCAATCTCTTTCGGTGCTTAGGAGCCTGAAGAAACTGAGCAGGCACGTCTACACGAAGTCATCGATAATGCTTGGACTTGGCGAGGCAGAAGAGGAGGTCATTCAAGCGATGCTCCATCTCCGCCGGGCGGACGTGGACTTCCTCACGATCGGACAATACCTGCGACCTTCGCAGAGGCACTTGAAGGTGGAAGAGTACGTCCCTCCAGAACGATTCGAGTTCTACGGGGCAAAGGGAATGGAGCTGGGCTTCAAGTACGTGGCTTCGGGCCCGCTCGTCAGGAGCAGCTACCGCGCAGGCGAGTTCTTCATACGCTCCGCGATTGAAAGGGCCGCGCGACCGGCATAGCCCTTATATCTTCGCCGAGGCGGCAACCGCAGAATGAAAGAATCCGAGTTCCTGGAGAACTCGGACGTGAAGCCGAGAATCTTCAGCGAGAACGACCTGAAGTTCACCAGTCCCGAGGAAGTCATGTACCGGAGAATCGACCCAGACGGGAGCCTACGCGGCAAGGACCCTGGGCTGAACGCTGATGAGCTGCGCCGCATGTACGCACAGATGATTTTCGGACGGCAGTTCGACGAGAAGGCCACCAACCTGTCGACGCTCAGAGAGATTGGGACGTACGCCCCCTGCAAAGGGCAGGAGGGTTGCCAGACAGGATTCACTGCTGCGCTAACACAGGTCGACTGGTTCGTCCCGATGTATAGGGACGGCGTGGGAATGCTCGCGTTCGGCCTGCCGGCCCAGCAACTTCTGCAATACTGGGGCGGAGACGAGAGGGGAATGCAGATACCCGCTGACCTGAACATGCTGCCACTCGCTGTCCCGGTCTCCACGCAGCTCCCGCACGCGGCGGGGCTAGCTATGGCGAAGAGACTCCAGGGAGAACGCTCGGTAGTCCTGGCCTGCACCGGAGACGGCGGTACGTCGAAAGCCGACTTTCACGAGTCCCTCAACTTCGCCGGGGTCTACGACCTCCCAGTCGTGTTCGCGGTCGAGAACAACCAGTGGGCGCTCTCGGTCAGAAGGGAGAGGCAGACGGCCTCCAAGACGATAGCGCAGAAGGCGATCGCCTACGGCTTCGAGGGAATCCTTGTCGACGGGAACGACGTCATCGCTTCCTACGAGGTGACGAAGTATGCTGTTGAGAAAGCGAGGAGAGGCGGCGGACCGACCCTCCTTGAGTTCCAGACCTACAGGATGGGCCCGCACACCACCGCGGAGCTGGTCTCGAACAAACTGAAGGCCCCGGAAGAGGTCGCTGAGTGGGAGAGGAAGAGTCCGCTTCTCAGGTTCGAGAAATACCTCCGCAGGCGCGGAATTCTCGACGACCGCTCCTTCCAGGAAGCCTCCCGGGACGCGACCCGGCGGATGGAGGAGGCCGTAGCAGCATACAGGTCGAGCCCTCCCCCTGACCCGAGCGGGATGTTCGACTTCATGTACGATTCGCTCACGCCCGAACTCGCTGCGGAGAAGACTGAGGCTCTGGGTTTCGCTACACTTCCGACTAGGATTCCAGAGGAGCCCAAGATGACCGGTGGAAAGGCGGGTGTCAACATACGGAACGCGGTCAACATGGCTCTCCGCCAGGAGATGCAACTGGAGAAGAGGATCGTCGTCTTCGGGGAGGACGTCGGAAAGAACGGCGGCGTATTCCAAGTCACACGCGGGCTGCAGGATGAGTTTGGGCAGGAACGGGTCTTCGACACGCCGCTCGCCGAGCTCGGCATCGCAGGGTTCTACGTCGGGCTCTCAATCGGAGGGATGATACCTGTGGCTGAGTTTCAGTTCGAGGGATTCACCCTACCCGCATTCGACCAGATATTCAGCCACGTCGCGAGGTACAGGAACAGGACGAGGGGAAGGTTCACCACGAGAGGGGTCATCCGATTCCCGTACGGCGCAGGGATTAGGCCACCCGAGCACCATTCCGATTCCCCAGAGGCCTACTTCGCGCACACCCCCGGCCTGAAGGTGGTGATTCCCTCCAACCCGTTCGACGCGAAGGGCCTGTTGGCCTCGGCCCTCAGAGAGCCCGACCCAATCATCTTCATGGAACCGAAGAGGCTCTACGACTCGCCCAAGATGGACGTTCCAGAGGAACGGTACTTCGTCCCCATCGGCAAGGCGAAGGTAGCAAGGGAGGGGACGGCCATTACCCTGATTTCATACGGGGCGATGATGGTACCGACAATGCAGGCAGCCGACCAGCTCATGTCAGAAAACGGAATCTCGGCGGAGGTAATCGACCTCAGGACAATCTCGCCACTCGACTTCGAGACCATCCTTGAGTCCGTGAAGAAGACAGGCAGAGTAGTCATCGTCCACGAGGCGCCGAAGAACGTGGGAGTTGGCGCGGAGATTGCTGCGACACTTGCCGACAGGGCCCTCGATTATCTCAGAGCGCCAGTGAAGAGAGTGACCGGATACGATACGGTGATTCCCCTCTCAAAGATGGAGGACCGATACATCCCGAACACTGAGAGAATCATGAAGGCCGCCGTCGAGCTGGCGGCCTACTAGCCCCTCGAGAAATACTAATAGCATACGGTGGCCGCGCAGTCCAGTTCCCATGGTCTACTCGTTCAGGATGCCAGATATTGGCGAGGGAATCGCCGAGGGAGAGATTCTGAAGTGGATGGTCAGGGAGGGAGACAAGGTGAAGGAGGACCAACCGCTCGTCGAGGTGATGACGGACAAGGTGAACGTACAGATTCCCGTTCCCCGCAGCGGCACGATCTCCAAGATATTTGTCAGGGAGGGCGAGGTTGCCAAAGTAGGTCAGACCATAGTCGACATCTCAGAGGAGGGCTGGACCGCGCCCGCCGCACAAGGGCCGCCCTCTCCCTCGACGCCCACCCGCCAGGCAACTCCCACGGCATCTCCGATGCCAGCGGCCGACCCTGCCATCGGGATCCTCGCCGCACCGGCGACAAGGCGGCTGGCCAGGGAGATGGGGGTCGAACTGGGTTCTGTCAGCGGCACTGGCCCTGGTGGTAGGATTACGGACGACGACGTAAGGAGAGCGGCGAGCCAGGGGCGGCCACTTCCCGCAGCGGGAGGCGCGATGCAGACGCAAGTGTCCCAGAGAGCCGCTGCGAATGAGGAGCTGGTCCCTCTCCGAGGGATAAGGAGGACAATCGCTGAAAGAATGCTGAAGTCGCAGCAGACTGCCGCCCAGGTGACGCACGTGGACGAGGTCGACATGACGGAAGTCGTCCGTCTCAGGGAGAGCCTCAAGGCCGAGGCCGAAAAGAAGGGAGTCAAGCTCACGTACCTCCCATTCATCATGAAGGTGATTACCTCCGCACTGAAGGATTTTCCGTACGTCAACTCGAGCCTGGACGAGCCGAGCGGCAACATAGTCCTGAAGAAGTACTACAACATAGGAGTCGCCACGGACACCGAACAGGGGTTGGTAGTCCCCGTGGTGAAGGGGGTCGATTCGAAGGACGTCTTCACTCTCGCGGGCGATATCGAGAGGCTCGCGGACAAAGCGCGCAGGGGGCAGCTTTCACTTGAAGAGGTCAGGGGCTCGACCTTCACGATAACGAACGTCGGAGCGATTGGCGGCCTCTTCGCAACCCCATTGATCAACCTCCCAGAGGTGGCAATCATGGGAGTCCACAAGATCGCAAAGCGAGCGGTCGTCCGGGACGGCAAGATTGAGGTCAGGGACACCATGTACCTTTCGCTGACCTTCGACCACAGGGTCCTCGACGGGGCCTACGCGGCGAGGTTCACAAGCAGAGTCATCGAGACGATGCAGGACCAGAGGAAACTGCAGTCCCTGCCAAAGTAGACGCTCACGCCCAGCAAGGTTTAAGCCAGCTTCGGCTTCGGAAAACCCAGAACCCAAATGCAAGACGCAGACATCACAGTCATCGGAGGAGGCCCCGGCGGCTACGTCTGCGCGATAAGGGCCGCCCAGCTCGGCCTGAGGACGGTCCTGGTGGAGATGGACCGACTCGGAGGCGAGTGCCTCAACTACGGCTGCATCCCGTCGAAGTCTCTGATCACTGTATCAAACCTGTTTGAGAAGGTGAAGAACGCTGAGAAGTTCGGGCTGAGGGCATCGGGGGTCTCCGTGGATTTCGCCCAGATGCAGAAGTGGAAGTCTGAGGTCGTAGCCAGGCTTGTCTCGGGCGTGGAGTTGCTCCTGAAGGGCAACGACGTAGCAATCGTACAAGGGGAAGCAGAAATCGTTGACAGGAACAAGGTCGTCGTACGGACCAAGTCAGGGTCGGAGGAGATATCGACCAAGAACATAGTGATTGCGACGGGCACAGCGCCGATACACCTCCCTGGCCTCTTCCTCGACGGCGATGTTGTCATCGGGTCGAAGGAGGGGCTCAACCTGATGGCGGCCCCGAGACGGCTAGTGGTGGTGGGAGGAGGTGCAATCGGACTCGAATTCGCATCGATGTACCAGAAGCTAGGAAGCGCGGTGACCGTCGTCGAACTGATGGACCAACTGATGCCCGGCAGTGACGCAGAGGTGGTCAGGGTGGTGCAGAGGAGCCTCGAATCAAGAGGCGCAAAGGTCCTTCTGAAGTCGAAGGTCCTCTCTTCAAGTGTCGCCGAGGCCAGGGCAAAGCTGGAGGTCGAGACACCTGAAGGAAGGCTCTCCATCGAGGCCGACAAGGTGCTAGTGAGCGTGGGCAGGAAGCCGAGGACCGCAGGATTGAACCTGGAACGCCTGGGCATTGCAACCGACGAAAAGGGCTTCATCAAGACAGACAAGAGGATGATGACAAGCGTGGAGGGTATCTTCTCAATCGGCGACGTCCGCGGACCTCCACTCCTCGCGCACAAGGCGTCCAAAGAGGGGATCGTCGCAGCTGAATGTGCGGCGGGCATGCCCAGCGCCGCTGACTGGACCGTGATTCCGGACGCCGTATTCTGCGACCCCGAGGTGGCGAGCGCCGGGCTCACTGAGGAGAGGGCGGTCGCGGCGGGCCACAGTGTGAAGAAGACGCGATTCCAGTTCGCCGGTCTGGGAAGAGCACTCTCCACGGGAGAGACGCAGGGATTCGTAAAGATCGTGTCGAGGGCGAGCGACGGGCTCGTCCTCGGAGTCCAGATTGTCGGGCCCGACGCATCGAACCTCATCAGCGAGGTCGCCCTCGCGATGGAGATGGGAGCAACGGTCGAAGACATCGCTCTGACTATACACCCGCATCCAACGCTTCCGGAGGCAATCATGGAGGCGGCGGAGTCAGCCGCGGGCAGACCGATTCACCAGCTGAAATCATGACCGGCGTGTTGCTCGACCTCGGCACAATGAAGTACGGCGAAGCCTGGGAGCTACAGAAGGAGCTGGCAGCCAAGAGAGCGCACGACGGCATCCCGGACACTCTCCTGCTCTTAGAGCACGAGCACGTCATCACCCTTGGACGCAAGACGAGCGCGGGGAACCTCAGGCCTCAGATGGTCCCGGTCTTCACGGTGGAGAGGGGAGGGGACGCGACGTATCACGGACCAGGACAGCTCGTTGGGTACCCGATTGTGAAGTTGCTCGACCATGACGTCTGGAAGCACGTCAGGACCATTGAAGCCGCGCTCATCGCCTCGGCCCTCAGGTTCGGCGTCGTCGGGGAACGGAGAGAAGGGCATCCAGGTGTATGGGTCCAGGGACGCAAGCTCGCGTCCATCGGAGTCGCGGTCACCGACTGGGTCACCTACCACGGCTTCGCGCTGAACGTGAACACCGACATGTCGTATTTCGAATTGATCAGGCCTTGCGGGCTCGACCCGTCAACCATGACGTCGATGCAGCAAATCCTTGGACGGCCGCTCGACATGGGCCTCGTGAAGGCAGCAGTGGCGGAGGAGTACTCCTCGGCTGCAGGCCAAGACTTCAGGCGAGAGCTCGCGTGGCCCTCGCCCGGCAAACGTTAATTAGCGAAGACCGACTCGCGCGATTCGATGGCGAAGAAATCTCCCCGCAAGATTACATACGTCACCCTTTCCGCTGACGAGAGCATCCACCCGAAGTACGAGGCCGCGTTGCAGAGGTTTCAGGGACGCCTGGGGAGCCATTACCCGATGTACATCGGCGGAGCCGAGGTCATGTCCGACGCCGGTGAGTTCGAGCACAGGAGCCCCATCGACACCTCCATC
The DNA here is from genome assembly GCA_032906705.1 of Nitrososphaerales archaeon. Classification (GTDB taxonomy): domain Archaea; phylum Thermoproteota; class Nitrososphaeria; order Nitrososphaerales; family Gagatemarchaeaceae; genus DASPPF01. The sequence continues at coordinate 29,968 of JAJTZC010000005.1, read as the reverse complement.
GTGGTGGGCCTCTTCCAGCTCGGGACGCGGGCTCACGCTCACGAAGCGGTCGGTGCGGCCAAGGAGGGCTTCGCAAAGTGGAGCGGCACGCCGTGGCGCGACCGAGTCCGGGTCCTTGAACGGGCAGCCAGGCTGATAGACGAGCGCAAGTTCGAGATTGCGGTAGCCATCACGTACGAGGTGGGCAAGAACAGGCTCGAGGCACTCGCCGAATGCTGGGAGGCGGTGGACGCCATCAAGTACTACACCAAGATCATGCGGGAAGAGGACGGCTACCAGTCGAAGATGGGCCAGGGCGGGCCCGGGGAGCACTCGAGGCTCGCCTGCAAACCCCTGGGGGTGTGGCCGGTCATCTCTCCCTTCAACTTCCCCTTCATGCTCGGCGGCGGCATGGCCCTCGGCGCGCTCATCACGGGCAACTCCGTGGTCCTCAAACCGACAAGCGAGGCCCCGCTCACTGGGCTCATGCTCTACAAGGTCTATAGCGACGCGGGCGTACCGCCGGGAGCGGTCAACTTCGTCACTGGCCCGGGGGCAAACTTCGAGGAGGAGTTCGTCTCGAACCCGGACGTGGCCGGAATCGCGTTCACAGGATCCAAAGACGTGGGCATGCGACTGTACAGGGGTTTCCTCTCCAAGCAGCCCTATCCCAAGCCCATGCTCCTGGAGATGGGAAGCAAGAACCCGACGATAGTCACAGCACGCGCAGACATATCCAAGGCGGTCGAAGGGACGGTACGGGCTGCCTACGGCTACGGGGGCCAGAAGTGCAGCGCCACATCCAGGGTCTACGTCCAAAACAAGGTCAAGGAGAAGTTCCTGACCGCGCTCACCGAGAGGATTGAGAAACTGATGGTCGGCGACCCGAGGGAGAAAGGCGTCTTCATGGGCCCAGTGATCAACGAGGACGCGGTGAAGAGGTTCGAGGCAGCCGTCAAAGAGGCGACCGACTCGGGCGGTACAGTCGTGACCGGCGGGATACCGATTCGGGCCGGGCCAGGGGCGAAGGGCTACTACGTCTTCCCCACGGTGATAACAGGGTTGCCCAGTGAGCACAGGCTCTTCATCGACGAGCTCTTCGTGCCCCTGCTGGTCGTGGACGTGTTCGAGGGGCTGGGCGAGGCGATAGCGAAGGCGAACCGGACCGAGTACGGCCTGACCGCGGGCATCTTCTCAAGGGACGCCCGCGAGGTCAAGAAATTCTTCGACGGGATCCAGTTCGGCGTGACCTACGCAAACAGAAGCGGCGGCTCGACCACTGGCGCCTGGCCCGGCGCACAGAGCTTCACGGGCTGGAACGCGAGCGGCGCCACAGGAAGGGGAGTGGGCGGGCCGCATTACCTGCTGAACTTCCTACGCGACCAGTCGCAGACCGAAGTCAGATGATTAGAGTGGCATCAGATAGCATGCGACGCTGAGCGCGATGGCGAGAGGCCACCAAAGGGGCACGACCCTGTCGGCCACGGTAACGCTGCCGAAAAGTAGCGTCGTCCACTCGCCGCTCTTCACCCACTCGCCCCTCCACAGGAAATAAGCGACATCCTCCAGCGTGGCCACGAGGAAAGTGTTGGCCGCCCAAGCGCTGACCGACGGCGCGAAGGCAACGACGACGAAGGCAGGCAGAAGGAAGTAGGCCTGGTACGGCGAGATCAGCCAGAAGGCAGGCTTCTCGTAGAACCCGTCCACCTCGTACGTCCATTTGCCCTCCCGCCTGTTCACGTACCTGTATTCCATTCCTCCAAAGATGACGGCGAAAACGAAAGTGCGCAGAAACGAGAGGAACTCGATCAAGTCACTTTAGCGGAACGTAGAGGCTTGACCTGCTTGCACCAATGCCAGGCGTCCCGTGGACAACCTTCTTGTTCGTTATCACGAACTCGCCGAGGTACCTGCCTATCATCTCAGGCTTGACTTCCAGCGGGACGAACTCCTTCCCGTTGTGCACGCCAATCGTCAGCCCGACCATCGAAGGCAGCACCAACATGTCGCGGGCATGCGTCTTGATCTGCCCCTGGTACTTCCCCTCCTTTATCGCCCTGACGTCCTTCAGTAGCTTCATCTTCTCTTCCGACATGCTCCTGTTCAGCGAACGCCTGGCCCTCGCGGGAAGTAGCTGCAGCATCGTCTCGGTCGGCATCGACTGCAGCTGCTCGAGGCTGTGCCCCCTGTACCTGAACTCCTTCGGCAACTACTTGTTCGCCACCTCGACGCTGGTTCTCGACCGCCTGCCTCTTCCCGTCATCCTCGGGGCAATCAAGCCGACCTTCCTTCCTGGAGGCGCATTCCTCGAAGTGCTAGTCGATTTGCCAGGGTGCTGGTGCCTTCCCCCTCCGAACGGGTGGTAGACCACGGCCATGGCGATCCCTCTCATCCTCGGATATACCTTCCCTGATGCTCTCATCGCATGATGCCTCGCGCCCGCCCTCAGGAAGGGCTTCTCCTTCCTGCCTCCGCCCGCTATCTCGCCCACAGTGGCCATGCACCTCTCGTCCACCAGTATGTTCTTGCCCGACGGGAGCTTCAGTATTGCCTTCCCCCCTGCCTTGGAGAAGAGTACCGCGGACAGCCCTGATGACCGCACCAGCTTGCCGCCGTCGCCCGGCCTCAGCTCTATGTTGCAGACCCTCGTTCCCTCAGGGATCCCCGACAGCGGAAGCATGTTCCCGTTCACTGCGTTCGCTCCCGTTCCCATTGAGAGCTCGCTTCCGACCGTGAGTCCTGCGACGGCGGGGACGTAGGTGAACCGGCCATCCCCATAGCGAAGCTGCTGAAGCGGGGCGCTCCTCCCCCTCTCGTCGAAGATTCCCGTCACCGAAACCTTGCCCCGCCCCCCAAACGCGATCTGCGGATACCTCGAGGGAGCTATCTTCCCCCTCGTCCGGCTCCTGAACTGTATGCCTCCCTTGCCTCGTCTTCGCTGAAGAATGCGCTTACCCAACTATCAGACCAACCCCAACTTGCTTGCCAGCTCTGCTGCGGCCTTCGCTTCTGCGAGCCTCACAAAAGCTTTCTTTCCCTTGATGGTCCTGGCAGTGTTCACTGCCCTCACCTTGACCTCGTAGAGTGCCTCCACTGCGCTCGCGATCTGGGGCTTGGTGACCCTGTCGTCCACGAGGAAGCACAGCTTGTTCTCTTTCTCGATCTGTTCGAACGTCCTCTCTGTGACGTACGGTCTTTTCAGAATCTTCTGCGCGTCTTCAAGTCGCAACCGCGACACTGACCTCCTGTTCGTGCGTCGACAGAGTACTTAGAGCCGACTCCGTCCAAAGTGTCAGCCTGCCAGGGACCCCGCCCGGAGCCAAGTCGAGTATGCTCAGATTCTCCACTCTGACTACTTCAACACCGGGGATCGAACCAGATGCCTTTCCCAGTCCTCTGTCGTTTGTCACCACGAAGAGTGGGCCGACCCTCGCTCTGTAAGCCCTCCCCCTGAGCCTTGCCTTGCCGGAGTTCCTCTTGGTGCCGTTGTAAAGTCTGTTCAGCTCGTCTGCCATCTGCGCCTTCTGCAGGAAGCCGACCAGCTCCGCGGTCTTCGTCAGTGTCTCTATGTCGTCTGAAACCGCGAGCGGGAGGGTCGCCTTCTTGACTCTGTGCCCCCTTTCCTTGACAGCATCGAGATTGGCTGTGTAGGCTATCGCCGACTCGGTAGCAAGGCGCCTCTCCTTCCTGTTGATCTTGAAGTAGATGACTTTCTCGGACCTCGGCGGATGGGCAAGGCGCCCCTTCACCACGCTCGCAACTCCGCCCGCCATCCCGGCCCTGGAGTACCTCGACCCCTTCACCCTAGGGATCCTGGACTGCCCCTGCCCCGTCGGAGGATTGTGAGTCTCGGCGGTCGTCCTCTCCCCAGCCATCGGGTCCCTTCCCTGGGGCTGGCGCCCGTGAGAGCCGACCAGCCAGAACGCCCTCCTGACCAGGTCCGGCCTGAGCTCAGTCGAGAAGACTTCTGGAACGTCGACCTTGCCGGAAGGCTTCCCGTCCACTCCCAACACGTCGACTTTCATCTGACCTGCGACCTCGCCATAGTGCTCACTTCGATCACCTGGGGCGGAGCCTGGTTCCTGGGGCGGCCGCGCATAGGAAGCCTCACCATCACGAACCTGCTGGCCGGGCCGGGCACCGAGCCCCTGAGCACAGCGTAGTCCCCGTTCACGTCCCCGAAGTGCAGAAACCCTCCTGGGGGCGTGATGGGCTTCTCCTTCCCGTTGCCAGTGAGGAGAATCCTCTTTCCAGTCTCGGTCCGCTGATGGAAACCCATCTGGCCTGCCCTCGCGATGGTGTACATCACGGCAGCCGGGTGCCAGGGACCTATCACTCCCACCGCCCTGACGCTCTTCCTCGACTTGTGCTGCTTCCTCTTTACGCCGAACCTGGTAACGGGCCCCTCAAACCCCTTACCTTTCGTGATTCCCAATACGTCCACATACATCCCGGGCTTGAAGACCTCGGCAAACTTGACCTTCTTTCCCACCAGACCTGCCACGTAACCAATCTGCGCCTTCACGTCCGCGCCACCCACGCCCACCTCGAAGGTGAGCGCTGTCTTCTGAGAAAGACCAACGTCGGCAGGGACGACGGAGATGAGCGCCGCGACCTTTGAAACTTTCTCGGGCGGGACATCGTTCGGGACAGCCTTGCCATCGCCGAGCGCGACGTCCGAGCCGTTCTCCCTGCCATAGAGCCGAATCCCCTTCACCTCAGCCTCGGGGAGCGAGAGCACGCTCGACGGATTGAAGAGCGGTTTCCCGAAGTTTGGTGTCTTTGCCCTGTCGTCGAGAGTAATGACGTGAATGGTTCCTGCTTTGAAGGCCGGGAACCCGAGAAGTGTCGGCTTGTCGCTCGCTAGCTTGGGCCAGTTCCTTACCTTGGGCTCGTGCCTTTTGGCGCGTCCCCTCGGCCTGTACGCAAGACTTCCTCTGCGAGGTGCACTGTGTTTGCGATGACCCAACCGGCATTCACACCTTTCACGAACCCCGTTTTGAGTTCAGCCTTTAAGCTTTCCATGAGAGGGACAGGATGTTCAACAAATTCAGACCAGCGTAGACCGCCTCTTCTGTCCGGATGGTCTCTACGTGCTGTTCAGCAAAGAGGTTCGTCACAAAGTCCACCCTATTCTTCAACGACATGCCAACTATGTCGAACAACCCCTTTGAAGGCGCACCGAAGAGGAACAATACCGACGTGGCTCTCTCCACCGCTTCGCGGAGGAGAGGGAGCTGGGTCTGCAACGGGTCGCCGAGCCTGGAAGTTGCAATCTTCAGCTCGAACCTATAGTCTCGCAGGACCTCGTCGATCGTTCTGCTCTCGACAGAGTATCCCCAGTATTCCCCGACATCTTCCTTCCGGATTATCTCTGCGGTCAGCGGGTCCTTCGCGGCCACCTTGACCGTGACCCTGCGGTTGGCGGCGGTGCGTTCTCGAAGTCGTGGCGCCCGGTCGAGGCCGATATCCACAGTCCCGTCAGGATTGGTGACTCCCTCCCTGATCTCGCCGATTTGCAGAGAGTCCACCGGGACCTTGGGCTTGTGAGAAGGCGTCCTGAGCGGGGGAAGTAACCCTGCGTACCTCAGGTCCTCGTCGAGGGGGTAGATTCTCTTCCTTAGGTACTGAGGGGTCTCGAGATATTCAAGGACCTTCTTGATCAGCTTCGATTCGCCCCTGCCCGTCGCGTCCCCGAATACTTCCACCAAGTCTACGCCGTATGTGGCGCAGGCCCTCGCGATGAACCCAAGCTTGGCTGTCTTGTCTCTCGGCGCATCGCGCTCCTCCAGCAGAGTGTCGGGGATTGCTATCGCCAACCTCCTCCCAAGAAACGTCAACGTTGTCGCCGAATCAGCGGAGTTAATTCAGCTTTTCCAGCCACGGAGCGTCCCTTCCCAAAGTAGATAGCCCCTTTCTCCGAGCCCCTTCGGGATGCACGAAGCGAAGAAACCGGGACGAACCTCTCCAAACTGGGTCTACTCTGTCATTCCCGCTTCGCTGGCTGGCGGGCCTCTGGGCACCCTCATCCAGCTGTACCTAATCCAGGTGAACGGCCCTACGCTGGGCACGATCTATGCAAGCCTGGCAGTTGCGGCCTTCAACGGTGTGAGCATCCCGGCCTCGATGTTCTGGGGTTACGCTACGGACAGGCTCCGCCTCCGAGGGGCGATAATGGTGGGAAGCTACGGCTCCATGGCCCTTATCCTGTTCACTTTTTTCTTCGTTAGCAGCACACCGGGGACCATCCTGGTCTTCTCGGCTTTCTCATTCATGTCCGCCGCCACGGCCACCCCGCTCAACCTCCTGATAATGGAGACGGAACAGAAGAACAGGTGGGCGGCTACCTTCGCGCGGGTCTCAATGATGTCGAGCATAGGGAACGTCGGGGGTCTGGTGTTGAGCACAGTCTGGGCCCAGTGGTTGCCGCTGATTCTGCTCTCACTGCCCCTCGGCGCATTCGCGCTCGTCTCAGCGGTCCTCGCCTTCGCGTTTATCCGAGAGCCACCCTTCGTCTTCGAAGGGGAAACGATTGTCCGCAGGGCTCCAAGCTTCTTCGCGCTTCTGTTGACTCTACCATTGGTTTTCCTCAAAATACCCAATCTCTCTGATTTCCGCAGGGTCTTCAGAGGCCTCAGGTCGAGCCTCACCCGTTACATGCCACTGTTCTACCTCTCAATCATCTGCTTCTACCTCTCCAGCGGAATCTTCAACACCTCTTTCGTCCCAGCTCTATCGACCTTCTCGCTTTCGGCCGGCGAGGTCTTCGCCATCATTCTCGCTGGAATGGTCGTCCAGACTTTCGCGTTCCGATATGCAGGGGGGTACCTCGCCAGGCGTTCGCTCGCATACTCCTCGATTCAGGGCCTGTTGCTCAGGGGAGGTTGCTACGCCATACTCGGGGTCCTCTCAGTGATTGCAGCTGGCCCGGTCTTCGTCATTCCGGCGCTCGTGCTCTACCCAATAGCGGCGGGCATCGCATTCGCCGCATATTACACGTCATCCAACACGATGATGTTCAACTCGGTCCAGACGAGAAACCCCGGCTCTACCTTGGGCGTCTACAGCGCAGTAGTCGGGTTGGCGACCTTGGCCGGATCGCTCGCTTCAGGCTTCATGTCTGTTTTCTTGGGCTTTGACGTTACATTCGTCTCGGCTGGCCTCTTGCTGTTCGTAGGCGCCACGATACTGACCAAGCTTCCAGAGCCGAGCGAGAAGCTGTGATCCGCCTCGCCAGATGAGCATGGGCCGAAGCCGGCAATGCCCGTAACGAAGAAAGGCCTAAGCGCGAACCCTGTCTCTGATGTGGACCGGGGGGGATTCGAACCCCCGACCTCCCCCAGTCTGGATTCCAAGGGGCTGGACGATTTCTCTGTATCCTACCAGACTAGACTACCGGCCCGACGAAACGCGGTTCGCCTCCCGACCATCTTTAAGCCTTATTTGGTCAGATGGGCCCATCGCCCATGATGTCGATTACGGTAGACGAGTTCTCCAAGGCTGAGATGAAAGTCGGAAGGATAGTATCCGTCGACGACATCCCGCAAGCGAGGAAGCCCATGTACAAGCTAACAATCGAATTCGGCGAAGGGATCACTAGACAATGCGTCGGCGGGATAAAGCAGTTCTACACTAGGGAACAGCTGCTAGGAAAGCGGGTGGTGGCTGTCCTCAACCTTCAGCCGAAATCGGTCGCAGGCGTCATCTCCGAGTGCATGATGCTTGCGGCGTTCGATGAGAATAACGTGTCCTTGCTTGAGCCCGACAAGGAAGTCCCGCTCGGCATGCGGGTCGGCTGACAAAGGTTCTGGTAACTTCGCGTCGAGTGGCGGTTATAAGGGCGGATCGGTTGCCAAGTCGTGAAGTCCGTCAAGGCCATCAGATTCGATTACAGGCCGACGGAGCAGACCAGCGAACTCCTAGAAACCTTCCGCATGATGGTCAACCACGCCATCCACATCTGCCTTGAGGAGAACATCAAAGGCAGGTTCAACCTCCGCAACCGGATCTATCGGGAGTTCAGGGAGCGTTACGGTGTGACGAGCAATTATCCCTACTCCGTGGCAGAAGTCGCCTGGTCAATCGCAAAGAAGCACCGCCGGTGGCAGAGGAAGCCTTACGCCTCTCATTTTATGCTCAAACTTGACACTGCGTCCTACTCCCTCAACTACGGCATCCTCTCCCTGCAATACAAGAAGGGCGAAAGACTCCTCATCCCTCTCGAATATGGCGACTACCAGCGTTCCTTCCTGATGGACACGACCCTCAAGAGGGGCTCGGTGACGATGACGGACTTCACAATCGTCATCACCTTCTCGAAAGAGACGGTGGTTGCCGAGCCCCTGAGCAAGGTCGGCATCGACTTGAACGAGAAGTCAGCTGTACTCTCTGATGGGGCGAAACACGACCTATCCGAAGTCGCCCGCCTCCACACAGAATATGGCATCAGAAGGCGCGACTTCTATTCTAGGCACGCACACGACGAGCGCCTCAAGAGGAAGTTCAGCGAAGGGTCTAGAGAGAAGGCCCGCGTGAAGCAGTTCCTTCACCGCGTCTCGAAGGCCATCGTTGAGAAAGCGAAGGAGAAAAGACAGGCGCTAGTCTTGGAGCGTTTGAAGGGAATCAGGTATGCGAGCAGAAGAGGGAATGGTCAGAGTCACGCTTCCCGAAGGAGAATCGCCCAATGGTCGTTCAGGGAGCTTCAGACCCAGATGGCATACAAAGCTGCGTGGGAAGGGGTGCCAGTGGAGTTCGTCAGCACGAAGAACACCTCTAGGACCTGTTCAAATTGTGGTTATCTCAACAGTAGGTTGAGGATAACGGATAGAGAGTGGCGATGCCCTTGTGGTGCCACTCTCGACCGCGACCTGAACGCCGCAATCAATATCGAGAGGCGCGGGAAAATAGCATGTCTGGCTGTGGTTCGGCCAAGAGCGGGAGGCGAGTGAAGCCGTGATGGGGAACGAGATGACGACTCTAATCCTCGGAGCTGACGCCTCCAAGGTAGACTTTCCGACGACAAGTTACCAGAACCCTGACAAACCCGCCAAGCTTTTAATCTCGCCAATCTCGCGAGGTGATTCGCGCGGTCGTCGTCTAGATCTTCCAAACGAGGACAGCCTGGTCCAGGACATCAAACCCCGCAAGGTGTGTAGGCCTGCCACGCTGGTAACCCGGGTTCAAATCCCGGCGACCGCATATTTCGAACACCAAAAATTGGGTGGAAATCCCCTGAGACAGAATGAAGCGCGATGGCCCGGTGGGATTCGAACCCAGCGACTGAGTTCTTGTTGAGTCTTTCAACACAGTAAACTGTGCTGTGGTCCCGGCGACCGCACTTCATGTAGAGCTCAAGGCGCTGAGTTCGTTAGTCGTTTACAGTACTCGTACCCTGTATCCTTGCCCTGTGGTAGGTCGCGCTTCGCCCCGGCTTCAATAGATTAGTGGAACAAGTCTCTTCGTTCTCTTTTTGTACGCTTGATATTCGCCGCCAAACCAAAGTGCCAAAGCTTTCTCCTCGATGTTGATTCTCCGCAGCAGGAGTGGAATGATGGGCAGGATGATCAAGGCGCCGTAAGCGCTCTGCCACGCGATTGGTCCCGAAAAGTAGAGGATGATTATGCCGAGGTATATCGGGTGGCGCACGAACCTGTACGGTCCTGACTGGATCAATTTCCGTTCCCCCACGTTTCTGATTCGAACGGAGAAGTTTCTCCCTAGAGCGCTGCGTGCAGACACCACGACAGTGAACCCCAGCAAGAAGACCATCACTCCGAGCGGGTCCAGCCCAAATATCGAACGCTTCTGAACCACAAAGAAATCCAACAGGCTGACAGCGACTCCGACGACCCCAAAGGCATTCACCGCCACGACGCTCAAGAAGTCCCCGTCGTCCGCTGTCATTCTGGTCAAGTCTGGCCAAGTGGCAATCTCCTGCTTTCATAAGAGTTGATAGTCCGGTTGCGGTTGCGTCCGGTGAGGGATATGTTCGCTGGCTGGTTTCTGGGAATTTCCGATCAATTTATTGTGAAGTCCCGGCGGCCCCTTGCTTTCCACCCAGCACAACGAGTTCAATCCCGCCGAGATCCGAATTAGGCCACTCATCCTCTCTTGGGTGCGTAGGCATAGTAGAAAAGGTAGAGAGCTGATGTCGCGGCAATCGCGATTAGGACTACATATCCGATGAGGTTGGATGACGAGCCGACTACGTTCTCCCAAAGCGCTCCGGCAGCGTAACCAGCGTAGATTAGAGCGGAATTCCAGATAATGCAACCCAAGAATGTGAGAAGAACAAATGACCTAAGGGGCATCCTGAAGAGGCCGGCGGGAAGAGAAATCACGGACCGTATGAGGGGGACAAACCGCGCACCGAACACCGTCCAAGATCCCTTCCCTCCGAACCATTGCTCCGCTTTCGCAAGCGCGCTGGGGCTGATCCCGAACCTCAGCAGAAGTTTCTCGACAAAGACCTTGCCGAGAAGCAACGCGATGTAGTAATCGATGAGCGCGCCGGCTAACGCCCCGGCCGTACTTATTGCGATGGCGGCGCCGAGGTTCATCACCCCGAGATAGACAAGGTAGCCAGCGAACGGGAGCACCACCTCGCTCGGGATCGGCGCCGACGCGCTCTCGACGGTCATGAGCGCGAAGAGACTGACGTAACCCAGGCTCGTCATAAGCGAGACAACCCGCGCCGAAGAGAAGAACGAGGAGGCAGAGGCGACCGAGATGGAACCAATGAACGGAATCCTGACTACTCCAGTCAGCTGGATGACGCTCAGGGAGAGCGCGACGAGGGCAAGCAGGGCGATGTACTTGTTTCTCGGTACCACTGATGCTATGGCAATCAATCGCTTCAAGAAGAGCCCCCGATTGCAAACCGCTTATAGCGATTTTGCGACTTTACAACAGGGCCTCGAGTCGGGCGAAGTCTTAATCAACCTGCGGCAGGAGCGGATGGCGAATCCGCAATGCGTGCGAACTTGAGAAGGCGGCAGCGCAATAGGCGAATAATAATCCTAAGCGTAGCAGTCGTGTTGATCGCCGTCGTCTCGATCGGCGCATACCTGCTCTCGGCCATCCGGGTGCCCGGTCAGCAGGAGATTGGGCAACCCGTCTCCTCCGCGTTTTATCAATCCCTCTACATATTGGCAAAGAGCACGTACGGCACCGCTAACCACACACTGATGTCCAAGTTCGTGTCATTTAGCGGGCAACCGTTCGCTTCGGGCAGCAAGCCGATACTGGTCTACGTCGGCGCGGACTTCTGCCCCTACTGCGCCTTCCAGAGGTGGCCTCTGGTCATCGCCCTCATGCGCTTCGGGAACTTCTCTAACCTCGCATACATGCTCTCGAGCTCGACCGACGCCTTTCCGAACTCCCCGACCTTCACGTTCCACGGCTCTGCGTACTCGAGCAGCTATCTCGTATTCCAGTCCTACGAGCAGGAGGACAGGTCTCAGCGCGCTCAGGATACGGTCCCGTCCAACTACTCGGCAGTATTCCAGCAGTACGGTGCTTCGTACCCGTTTCTTGACTTTGGGAACAGGTACATCGTCCAGGGTTCGTTCTACTTCCCAGACAAGCTCGACGGGAAGAACTGGACCCAGATAGCGCAGCTGCTGACTACCGACAACCCGGTCTCCAACCAGATTATCGGCTCGGCCAACGCCATCACAGCCGCGATCTGCAAGCTGACAGGTAACGCTCCCCCCGTGTGCCAGAACGGCATAATCTCGGGCCTTACGACAGTTCTCGCTGCCTACCATCAGTCAGGCAGCGCGAGCTTGAAGGCCGGAACGCCCATCAGCAACCCGGCGACGTGGGCGAAGGTACAGTACGGACAAACGGAATGGATCACGAAGAGCTCGACTGAAGCCAGATACCCGACCGAGACCACGCCCAGCAGCCATAGCGGTATCAACGCACGGTCGAGCCCCGGCCTATCAAGGGCCAGGATTGCGAGCATGATTGCGAACCAGCCGGCACCAAGCAAGCCGACAGGCACGCCTCCGAACCTGCTGAACGTGCTGGACGTGACGTTTCCGCAGTTTACAATCCCGACTGCTGGGCAGTAGAGGGGAATCTGGGGGTTCAGTCCCTCCCACGCGAGGTAGACAGCGTCAACAAGCCCTGCAATCCCGAGAACGAGGCCGAATAGTCTCCAACGAGCCATCTGCGCTGAACGGGGGTCATGCGTATTAGAACTACTCGTCATCGCCCGGCGACGAGGACGCCTTGACTAACCACTCTGCTCCCGCCCGAAGAGAGGTCTGACTTCCTCAGAACTGCGGTGAATCCCAAACCGCTCAGGGTCACAGACCCGCGGACGAACCTGTCCTGACCGAACCCATAACGCAGCTCCGGATTGACCCCGACGCCGAGGAGGGTGAGCTTTCTCTTCCCAATAGGCACAGTCGCGAGTAGCCTCTCCAGCTTCGCCTTGTCTTGGGCCCTCCAACTCGTCAGCGTGCCGCCCTTGAACTCCAACTCGGCGCCCGCTAGAACACCGTACCTTGTGAGCGATTGGGAGACCTTGACTTTGCCCTCGACTGAATCCGGGTCAACCTGCTTGGTCACCAACCCAGGTGGAACGTAGGCCACATTGTTCCCGTCCGCCAGGTCTTTGTCATCAATAATTCCGTCTTCGATTTCAAGTTCCCCCTTGACCCGAAATCGAAGCTTCGTCCCGCTGGATTCGACGGTTACTTCCATGCCGTTATCAAGATGCGCCGCCGCCTGGCCTGCGTCACGAGAAATCTTGCGGTAGTCGGTAAGCCCCGCCTTCAGTTGGCGCGCCGTTATCTCGCTGACAGTCTTCCCAAGCATCCCTGCCATATCCCTGCCCACGTAGCCGAATACTAGCCTCGCTCCCCTTAGTCCGGCTTTCTTCGCTGCATCATACCATGACGAGTTGTACCTTGTTGAGTCTGACAGTTCCTTGGGTTTGAGTGTCTTTGAGTAGACGCCCAGCGCTTGGCCCGGGACGAATATGTAGGCGTCTGTGGCAGAGAGGAGGCCGTACTCGTTCTTCCCCATTAATCCGAGCGAGTCCTTCGGGGCTCTTCGCACGCCCTCCACGTAGGCCCCCTCGTCCTCGAAGATCATGATGGCCGTGCAGCCCATCGCTCTCGCCTCTGCTACAGCGTGTCTCGCGAAGCCCAACCCGTTGGTCCATGCCTCGACAGTGACCGCTTCGCCCTTCCTGAGGTGGACAGTCTCTTTGAGGACCTTCTGCGCAACCCGCTTGTACAGGTCATCCAACGAAGTCGCCGACACACTCGAAGCCCCGTTGGCGGGATATTTAATCCGCGAGGAACCGTTAAACGCCCCGGAGCAGCTTTCACCTGCGTGGACATCAAGCAGGTTGTGAGCGCTGCCTTCTCGCAGCCCCAGAGATGCTACGGCCACTGCGACCAAAACGCCACATTCAGGTTCCTGACAGATGGCGAGCCGTTGTTGGCCTGCTACGCATGCCCGAGAGGATATGTGTCCAAGGTGATGGCCTACGGCGGGCAGAACACCGCAGAAGGACTGAGAAATTTCCTTGGAACAGCTTTCGAGGGCCGTACTCCGATCAGGGAAGACGACCTGCGAGTGGCCAAGCGTCACCCTTGGGACTTGGGAATCGCCGGTGCCGAGCTGAACGTCACGTACTGGACGCAGAACTACCGTTCGTCGAAGAGCAACGACCCCGACCGCCCGGCCCTGTTCCTCTGCTCGAAATGCGGTTCCGCATACGTCAAACCGATCTCGGGGAGCGGGACGCTCTGCCCATCCTGCAGTAGCTGATTATTGGACGGGCCCGACTGGTGTCAGCGCCCTGAAGAGGTCGCTGCCCAGGAAGTTCTCAACGGCTCTCCTGGTGAAGCCCACGCCTTCAGGGTACCCGGTCAGCACGTGCTTGTAGTCGCCGTTCTCGAACTCCAGGAAGACTTGCGGGATGAGGTAGTCAGGCGACCAGTCGCCATATTTCTTCACTATCTCATCCGCCACCCTCTCGTCATCCGTGTCTATATCGTGCAGCACACAGGGCACGCCGAGCGTCTGGGCGGTGGCCTGCATGGGCCCCACCGTTGTGGGGACGCAATGGGGACACCAGTTAGCGTATACCACATGGAGAGCCTTGAGCCGTTCCATCTAGGTCAGTAGTCGCCGCTATCCTCCCGCTAATTAATCACGCGGTCTGTGGTTCCAGAGCCCGCTCAGTAGGCGTAGGCCTCGACACGACCGCCAATAACCTTCTTCAGAAGTCTCCGCAGGCTCTCCACTCCTTCCACTTCGTCTGAAACCAGTCTTTTCCCCGGCAATCGTCCCTTTCCGGCCTTGATTTCATATATCATCACCGCGTATCTCGAACCAGACCTGCTCACGAATGCGTAGCACTTTCGTCCAGCATACTTGCCGACTACCCTGATTCCCGAGTCCGCGTCCATTACTGTAGCTTCTTTTGTCAGCGCGCCCAAAGATCCGATGCGCCTCTCGTAGAACAACCTGGCCTGCCGCCCTTGCCTTTGAGGTTGAAAAAGCTAATACCCGTGGACGAAGCGCGGCGACCACATTCCGTTGCCCCGACAACTCGCAGTGTTCGATACCATGACCGGAAAGAAACAGCTTTTCCGGCCGCTAACGCCAGGCAAGGTGAGCATTTTCGTCTGCGGACCGACGGTGCAGTCCCTGATTCACGTCGGGCACGCGAGGACCTCGGTATTCTACGACGTTGTAGCCAGGTATCTTACCCATCTGGGATACGAGGTGAACTACCTGATGAACATAACTGATATCGACGAGCGGATAACCCAGGCCTCCGCGGAATCCAGCCAGGATCCCGAGGCGCTTGCTCGCAGCTACACCAACAGCTTCCTTGAGGACATGAAGTCGTTGGGGAACACCGCGGTCACCCGCTTCGAATCGGTCTCGTCCTTCGTACAAACTATGATTCAAGAGGTCGCTACGCTCATCAGCAGACGGAGGGCATACGTGGTCGACGGGTTTGTCTACTTCGACACCTCCACGTTCCCCGCATATGGGAGGCTCTCTCATCAGGCTAGGGAAGACCTGGCTCTTCGCCCGCTCGAGCTATCTCCGAAGAAACGGAACCTCGCTGACTTTTCCCTCTGGCGACCTGATGTGCTGGTGAAAGGTAAATGGAACAGTCCCTGGGGTTTGGGTTCTCCCGGGTGGCACATCCAGGATACAGCGGTCACGATGTCAATCCTCGGGCCTCAGTATGACATTCACGGCGGAGCATACGAGCTGGTCTACCCGCATCATGAGGCGGAGATAGCTCAAGCCGAGTCCCTCACCGGGATCAAGCCGGTCGTGAAGTATTGGATCCATACCCACCACGTGAACATGAAGGGGAGGAAGATGTCGAAATCACTAGGCAACGTATTGACAGTGAGGGAGGCGCTACGGGACTACTCGGCCGCTGAACTTCGATTATTCCTTCTCAGCACTCACTACAGGAAGGACATGGATCTGACCGACATGAACGCGGCAGCAAGCCGTCTTCGAAGGATGCGTCGCGCGGCAGGGGAGATTGCTGATGCGGTCCGATTCGACGCCGAGAAGGCTGGTGATCTGGCAGCTCTCGCGCAATTTGAGACATCCATGAACGACGATTTCGACACCCCACACGCGATTTCCTGGGTGGAAAGAAGGTTGTGGGAAGCGGGAAAGGAACATGATTTGGGAAAGAAGGAGGCCCGCTTGAGCGCTGCTGTCGCCGCGATGGGAATCCTGGGAGTTGATCTTCTTGGGACTTCTTAGGAGAAGGGACCTGGAACTCAACGAGCTGAGGTGGTGGTCGAACTGGGCCAAGCTCAGTTGGCTCGACAAGAACACACACATGCTTTCGTCAAGGGATTTCGCGGAGCCCTTCTTCAATCGGGCCGGTTTCCTATCATGCGCGGGAATCTCCTCCTCACTCGAGGGGGTTGAGCGTCGCTTCCGCAGCCTTGGCTTGGATCCGGTCCTGCTCGTCCACGATAAATGCACGGTTGGAAGAAAGGCGCTCACCAGGAAGGGATATCGAATGGTGGACACAATGACCGTTCTCGCGTCTACAAGCGACTTGCCGCGAGCTGACCCCGCCCCCACCATCGCGGTTTCCTCGTCCTGTTCCATCGATGACTGGTCGCGGGCCTACCTTCAGTCCTTCTACGGAGACGAGCGCCTGCTCCTGGCGGTGACCAAGGTAGCCCGCCGCTTGAAGAAGCTGAGAGAGGCGACTCTACTGCAAACAAGGCTCGAAGGCTCGGTGGCTGGGGTGCTCGCAATCTTCAGGACGCCGGGCCTGGCCGGAGTCTACTGCGTGGGCACGCTTCCCAAGTTCAGGCGAAGGGGAGTCGCCGGAACGCTCATCGGACGCGCGAAGGAGATTGCAATTGCTGAGGGCCGCAGACTCTGCTTGCAGACGCTCGAATCTGACGGGGCAGAGCCGTTTTACCTAGCACGTGGCTTCACCAAGCTTTACCGAAAGAACTTCCTGGCGAAGGAAAACTAAAATGCCCAAGGATGCCAATCAGTCCCCCTTGGAGCCCCGGGTGCGAATAGAAAGGAGCGCCGGCCTTGGTGCAGCGCCTTTCAAGCACGTCTTTGATGGCTTCGAACGCGTGGGGGCTGTCAGGGCCATCTTCGGGGAGCAGACAGAGAAGGTCCTCGCTGAGCTGACGGTCGAAGTAATCGAGAGCCGGGGCTACCTGAGAATAAACGACGAGAAGGGCTCCATAGTCGTGAACTCAAGGTATCTCAGGGAGGGGCACGAGAGGCACATCTACCTGGACGTGATACACGAGTTGGTCCACATACGACAGCACAAGGAGGGGAAGGAACTCTGGGACGAGACGTACAGTTATGTCGACAGGCCTACCGAGATTGAGGCGTACAGGGCCGCTGTCAAGGAGGCAAGGAGAATCGGTCTCACCGAGGACGAGCTCGTCGACTATCTGAAGGTCGAATGGGTTTCTGAAGAAGACTTCAGGAGGTTCCTAGTGACCCTGGGGGTGAGGGTGTGACAGCGCAGGAACAGCTCCCGCCTGGGCAGGTCTGGGGAAAGAAGTTTGTCATCTACGCCGCTCTCAGCATCCCACGTGTCGACCCGAAGGACTGGAAGCTCAGGGTGGACGGGATGGTCAGGCAACCGCTGGAGTACACCTACGACCAGCTGACCTCCGGTTCCCTGTTCCATTACACGCGGTCATTTCATTGCGTAACCTCCTGGTCGATCAAGGACGTCGAATGGGACGGCATACAGATCAAGAAGCTGGTGGAGCCCGCCGGAGTCGACCCGGCCGCGAAATGGGTGATGTTCCATTGCGTCGACGGGTACACCGCGCCCGTACCGGTCGAGGACGCGCTGAACGAGGATTCGATCGTAGCCTTCCGGTTGAACGGCAAGTCCCTGAGCGCTGAGCAGGGTTTCCCGGCCAGGCCCTTCATGCCGCAGCTCTACGCGTGGAAGAGCGCGAAGTGGCTTAACAGGATAGAGTTCGTCCGCGACTACTCGGACGGGTACTGGGAGATGTACGGCTACCACGAGAGAGCGAACGTCTGGGAGGAAGAGCGGTTCAAGGGACACATGGGCAAGCACTCCAGGAAGACTGCGTACGGTACTGCCTAGGCCCTCTTCTGGAGCTCGTCGAGGATCTCCTTCGCCCTGTCCATCCTGATCTTCTTCTCCTGAACCATCCTCTGAGCGACCAGGTCCACCAGCTTCCCCGTGGCTCCCGCCGATACGGCTATGTTCCGACTATGAAGTTTCATGTGCCCCCTCTGTATGCCTTCTGTAGACAGCGCCCTCAGGGCGGCAAAGTTCTGCGCGAGGCCCACGGCGCCCATCACTTCAGCGAGCTCGACAGCCGTCTTGACTCCGAGAATCTTGATCGCTGCCTTCGCAGCTGGGTGCGTCCTCGAAGCCCCTCCGACCAGGCCGACGGCCATCGGCATCTCCAGCGTTCCGACCAAGTCGCCCTCTGCATTCTTCTCCCAGGTGGTCAACGGCTTGTAGGAGCCGCTCCTGGAAGCGTAGCTGTGCGCCCCAGCCTCGAGGGCCCTGATGTCCTGCCCGCACGCTATGCCGACAGCGACCACACCGTTCATGATGCCCTTATTGTGCGTCGCGCACCTGTACGGGTCGGCATCGGCGAATGCATAGGCGTAGACAACCCCGTCGACGGCTTCCTCCCCGCCCATCGCCTCCTTCTCGAACACGGCCGTCGCACGGACGAGCCTTCTGTCCGCCAGGTTGGAGATGATCCTCAGGAGGACTCTTCCCCCTGTCGCCTCCTCCACCATCGGCGCCACTGCCTCCGCCATCGTGTTCACTGCGTTGGCGCCCATCGCGTCCCCTGTGTTCACTATCAGCTCCGCTATGACCATCGGCCCCTTGATTGAGGAAACTACCTTGACGTTCAGGTCCTTCGCTCCGCCTCCGAGAGAGAGAAGCATGGGGTCCTGGTCGTTCGCTTTCTTCAACATCTCCGCCTTCCTGCTCATCACCCTCATCCTCGCTCCATTGGGGTCGTGGGCACCAATCACCTGTATCTGACCGATCATGACCGGACCCGTGTTTGTGACCGTGAACCCGCCCCTGACCCTGGCCATCTTCGCGGCGTTGCTCGCCGCAGCGACCACCGACGGCTCCTCGAGAGCCATAGGCACGAGGTAGTCCTTCTCGTTGACCCTGAAGTTTACTGCCACTCCCATGGGAATAGTCAGTCCTCCCACGACGTTCTCGATCATCCTGTCTGCCACGTCTCCGGGCAGCCCGCCCGTGTTGGCCAGAGCCCCCGCCTCTTCGTCACTCAGGCCGGTCATCTTCTTGACCAGGTTCATCCTCTCGGCCATGCTCATCTTGTAGAAACCTGGAATCTCAGAACTCCCGTCCAAATGCCTTCGAGTCGGCGCTCGGTCTCTGGCTATTTAATCGAAGCGACAACGTCGCAGATTCGACTCGACAAAGGTCGAACGAAGTGCATCTACTCGCTGTGTCTGGCTGGCCGTCGCGCGGCTCTAAGGATAAAAACGAGCTGAGGCGCGGGGCCGCTGCTGGGCCGGTCGTCTAGCTCGGTTAGGACGTCACATCTGGCGTCAGGCTCTGACACGGCGAAGCGTCTGCGCGCGCCAAGGTCGGCGGTTCAAATCCGCCCCGGCCCACCTTACCAATCCTTATTACAATCTGGCGGGCTCTGCGTCTTAGCGACAACAATGAACCGTGGCCTCGCTCTCTTCTCTTTCTTCCTAATAGTGCTGGGCGCTGGTGCTGGATTCTATCCTGTCTCTGTCCTCGGCATCCTGTTGCTCATCCCGGCTCTTGTAGTCCCGTCGAGGCGGCCCCTTCCCAGGCCGCAGACCACCCCTCCTGAGAGGCGGCGTCCTGCCCCCGCACCGTCAGTCATCCTGGCAGCTACAACGCCCCAGTCGAAGCAAGAGACTCCGAAAGTTCAGATGACCTCTGCCCCCACGGAAGAGCAAAGGGCAGCGACCATTCCCGCCCTCTTCCCGACCGCAATGTTCCCGTCGATGTTCCCTAGCTTTCCAACGCAACAGGCCCAGGAACGAAAACCGGCCGGAGAAAAGCCCGAGTCGAGGGATGAGGTGCTCGAGCTTGCCGCACTGGTGGCGATACTAAGGCTGGTCTCCGGCTAGGGAACATACAAGTTCATTTCCCTGCCTACTTTCCTCAGCCTCTCCACCCTGTGCTGAAGTGACGGGTGGGTCGAGAAGAGTTCGACCATCGCGCCTCCCCTGAATGGGTTCACGATCCAGAGCGAACCGGTTGCCGGCGAGGGCGGGCTCGAGCCTGTCCTCGTGAACGACTTTGTCTGAACCTTGTTCGATATTTTTGTCAGCGCGCTGATCAGTCCCCCTGGGTTCCTCGTCAGCTTCGCTCCGTATTCGTCCGCGCTGTACTCGTCGCCCCTGCTGATTCCAAGCTGGACGAACGAAGCTCCGATTGGGATCAGTATCGCAGCGACCAGCAGCAGCAAAGATGAGTTGCCGTTCCTGTTCCTGCTGTTGCCTCCTCCGAACCAGATGGAAAACATTGCCAGGTTCCCGATGTAGGAGATAGCGCCTGCCATCGTCGCTGCGATGCTCGACATCAGCACGTCCCTGTGGACGACGTGCCCGATTTCATGGCTGATTACCACTTCAAGCTCCTCGGGGGTGAGGGTCTGGAGGATGCTGGAGGTCGCACATACGACGGCCTTGTTCGGGCCCCTCCCGGTTGCGAACGCGTTCGGCTGCGGCGAGTCGACTATGCCGACCTTGGGCATCGGTATGTTGGCCTTCTGGGCCACGTTCCTCACCACCCTGAACAGCGTCGGGTTCTCATTCTCGTTGATTATCTTCGCCCTGCTCATCTTGATGACTATTGAGTCGCTGTAGTAGTAGGACACGAAGTTGAAGACTGCAGCCAGCCCAAGCCCGAGCAGCATGAACGTCAGCGGGTCTCCGAAGTAGAGCCCCACTATGTAGCCGAGAGCCATCAGCAAGGCAGTCAGGACAGCGAAGAGAAGGGACATCTTCACATAGATTGAGGCGAACATGGATTACGCTCGAATGCTCGCCGTCGTCGGCCCGCGTAAATACTTTCCTGAGGAGTGGAGCCTAAAGAATAAATCTGGCGGACGTTTCGATGGACGAACGAGTATGAGCGAAAACAACGACGACGAGGGCATGCCCGGAAGGAGGCGACGCGGGTTTCCATTCGGCAACTGGCCTTTCAGCGACATCGACGACATGATGAGGCAGATGGAGCGCGCATTCTCAGAGCAGTTCAAGGAGATGGAGAAGGAGCTTCCAAAGAACTTGGTCAGGGAAAGGAGGCTGCCCGACGGAAGCACCAAGAAGGAAATTGGCCCGATAGTCTACGGCTATTCGGTGACGGTAGGGCCCGATGGCAAGCCTGTGGTGCGTGAGTTTGGGAACGTCAGACGCGGTGAAGGCAGGCCCTGGAAGGAGATTCAGGATAAGAGGGAGCCACTGGTCGACGTGGTGACCTCAGAAAAGGATGTCAAGGTGATAGCGGAGATCCCTGGAGTCCGAAAGGAAGACGTCAACGTCATGGTCCAGGACAAGACGGTCACTATTTCCGTGGACACAGAGAACAGGAAGTACTTCAAGGAGCTGATCCTGCCCGACGTAGTCGACCCGCAGGGGGCGAAGTCGACGTACAACAACGGAATTCTCGAGATTACCCTGCCACTAAAGTCAAAGGGCGGCAGGGGTGTCAATCTGAAAGTAGACTGACCTACTGGTACGGACCGCCTGTCGGTTCTCCTCTCACGCGTGCGAGTGCGTTCAGGGCGACCTCCTTGAAGTCGTGCTTCTTTGCCAGTTCCTTGGCAAGGTCCCCCGCTGTAACTATTCCAGCGAGATTCCCGTCGGTGCCTATCACGATCAGCCTGCGGATCATGTACTGCGACATCAGCTCTGCGGCGTCGCTCATCGTCGCGTCCGGGCTGATGGTGATGAGAGGGGTGGACATGATGTCCCTCACCAGGACCTTCGCCGGGTCGAGGGCGTCTGCTATGATCTTGGTGACAAGATCCCTCTCCGTCACTATGCCGACCGCGGCTCCTTCCCTGACCACAACTGCACAGCTGACCAGCTTCTTGGACATGGCCTTCGCGCAGTCTCGTGCGTTTGAGTTAAGGTCGACGCTGATCACCTTGCGCTCCATCAGCGCGGAGACCTTTGGTTCCTCCTCCGTTGCCATCGCAATCATCGCAAAGACCACCCTAAATATATCGATTGGGGCTGACAGACTCTCGATTGCACAGGCTGTCTTCGTCTGGAGCCTTGTTAGGAGATTGGAGGGAGCCAGCGCCGATGCGGCCCGACGCAAAGAAGCCTAAGGTGGACCGGGGGGGAATTGAACCCCCGACCTTGGGACCCGTCAGGGTTCTCCCGCGTGCAAGGCGGGCATTCGTACCGCTGAACTACCGGCCCACGAAGACAGCCGTCATCGTTTGACTCTTATGCTCTTCCTTGAAAAGGAGTTATACCCAAACGGTTCGACCGAGCGCAGATGGGCCGGTAGCTCAGAGTAATACTCACGAGCAACTTGGCTAGAGCACCCGACTGATAATCGGGAGGCCAAGGGTTCGAATCCCTTCCGGCCCACAGTTTCACTCTCATCTTCGTTCATATGGCAATAATTCTCCTGACCCTGCTGGCGCAGCTTTCACATGTCATTCCCATGATTTTGAACGCGACTGTTTTCTTCATACCCAATAATTCACCTTTCACTAGTTCTTCTACTCCACGCAACAGCTCATCCTCCCCACGTCCATGTAGAACGACTGCGCGGCGAGCTTAATCGATTCCGAGAGAGTTGGAAAAACATGTACTGTGTCGATGATTTCATCAATCGTGAGTTTGTTCTTTACTGCCAAGACGCCTTCGTGTATCAAATCTGCAGCATGAGGTGCGAGAATGTGTACACCGACAATCTGCTTTGTCTCACGATTCGCCACGAGCTTCACCAGCCCTCTGGTGTCACCGATCACGTGGGCCTTCGGGACGAGCTCGAGAGGCAGAACACCACACGCGCATTTTATCCCTTTCCCGTTCGCTTCGGCGTCGGTCATGCCGACCCTTGCAACTTCCGGATATGTGAAGACCGCAGACGGAACTTCATTGAAGTTGATCTTCCTCTTGTTTCCGTTGAAAGCATTGTGGACAGCTACAGCTCCTTCTTTTGCAGCTATGGTCTCTAGCATCGGTTCCCCAATGACATCACCAGCTGCCCAGATATTGGGAGTGGATGTTTGCATCTCATCATTGACCATGACGAAGCCCTTACTGTCAATTCTTACACCGGCCTTATCCAAGTCCAGATACTCGATGTTGGGCTTCCTGCCAGTGGCGAGTAGAATTTGGTCACAGACAAGCCCTCTTGAAGTGCCTTTAGTGCTGAAATTGATTGACTTGCCTTTCCCCTTCTTCGAGACCCGGTTGATAGTAACGCCAGTGTAAATCTTGACTCCGATTTCTTGGAGATATCTCGTCAGCGCGTCCGAGATTTCAGGTTCATCCTCAGGTAGAATTCTTTCGCTGCGCTGAAGCACCGTTACCTTCGTGCCAAAGTGGGCGTACATCTGGGCGAACTCGAGCCCAAGCGCGCGTCCACCGATGACACAGAGGGACCTTGGGAGTTCTCTGAGGCTGAGCGCTTCTTCGTTTGTCAAATAATCGATTTTGTCGATCCCTTTTAGCGGCGGGATGCTTGCGCGAGCACCGGTAGCGACGAGGAATTTCTCAGCATGGAGAGTCTGATTTCCTGCCTTTACCTCGTTCCTTGAAACGAATTTTCCCTGAGCCGGGTAGTAGGTTACATTCTTGAGATTCTTGAGCACATCGGCATACTTCTCTCTCCTGAATTTCCATACCATCTTGTCCTTCTCTTGGACGATTTTTCGAAAGTTGAGTTTGCCTACTCCATATTCTATCCCCTCGAAGGAGTTATTCATTCCATCGTAGAACGCTGTCCCGACCGTGATCAGACGTTTGCTTGGCATGCACCCAACGTTAACGCATGTTCCTCCAATCACTGTTCCTTCTGTCGCATTTCCACCGACTATCGCCGTCTTTACTCCAAGCTCGTTGGCCTT
This sequence comes from Nitrososphaerales archaeon, assembly GCA_032906705.1. GTDB lineage: Archaea > Thermoproteota > Nitrososphaeria > Nitrososphaerales > Gagatemarchaeaceae > DASPPF01. Next base: position 6,368 of record JAJTZC010000005.1, on the reverse strand, counting down.
GATGGCAGCAGCAAAGGCCGCTGAGCCCTGTCCCAAAATCGCTAGCTCGTATTTCTCCATGAAAACTACCTCTCCAATACTTCGCATGTTAGGAGATTGCGACCGTACTTCTTCAGGTGTCTCTCCGCAGTCTCAAACAGCGGGATCATCGTGTCGTTGTTGATAGAATAAACGCGGGACTTGCCCTCCCGCGCTACTGTGACGAGACCGCAGAAACTGAGACACCTCATATTGTGAGATACATGCGTTTGTTCGAGTCCCAATTCGTCGCATATCTCCGAGACGTTCATGCTTCCCTTCTCACGCAACTGAAGTAGGATTGACATCCTCGCTGGATTCGCAAGCGCCTGAAAGAGTAACGCATGAGGCTTTACGGTCAGGATTGACACAAACATCATATGATTTTAGTATCATATAAACTGATGGGCTGCAACCTTCCAGTTCACTGTGAAGCTCAGATTGCGAAAGTGGCGAGAAGGAAACAGGGTTCGTCTACCGGACGTGTCTGCTTCTAGCGAGAGAGGCGCTCAAGGCGGGGCATGACGTTATCATTGATGGAATATTTCTGAAGGAAGACTATCGAAGAGAGGTGATCAAGTTTCTCTCTCACCACATCAATTGTCCCACCATCGTATACACGAAGTGTGACGGGGAGGCCGCCTATGAGAGGAACGCCTCGAGAAGAGTCGTGGTCCCGAAGAGCAGCTTCATCAGGTTGTATTCGATCGTCGAGGAACCCGACGGGGCGATCGTAGTGAACACGCAGAAGGTTAATCCGGAAGAGGGGGCTGCAACAATAGTAGCACGGGTAAGAAGGAAGGCTAACCCCTGACCGCGCCCAAGGTCAGGCCTTTTACCAGATACCTCTGGAGCAGAATGGTCAAGATAAATATCGGAATAGTGACTAGAACTCCCGCTGCCGCCATCGCCCCGAATTGCGACGCGGTCGGCGCGATGAACTTGCTCACAAGGACTGTCGCCGTCTGCCCGCCAACAGCCGACGGAGCGTAGGGGAAGGCCTGCCACTTGTAGGGACCTAGGGTCAGGACTAGGGCGAGAAGGAACTCGTTCCAGCAGTTAACGAGGGAGAGGAATGCCGCGGCCGCCAACCCGGGCCTGACTAGAGGAAGAATTATCCGCCTGAAGATCGCGAATTGAGAGAGACCGTCGATCCTCGCCGCCTCGTCCAGCTCCTTTGGTATGTCGTTGAAGTATCCCACAAGAATCCAAATCGCGATCGGAAGTGTGAAGACCAGGTACGTCATAACGAGTGCGTCCCACGAATCCGTGAGGTTAAGCACACGGGTGACCAAGAGGTAGTAGGGGATCATGTACACGACTGAAGGAAAGGCATTGAGGGCTATGACGAATCCAAGCAGCCTAGTCCCACCGAATTTGAACCTGGCGATCGAGTAGGCGCAGAGCGGGGCGACGACAATGGTGATACCAGTGGCGAGAAGAGCCACACCCAAGCTTGTGAAGAGATAAGACGTCGCTCCATACGTGGAGATCGCGTCCGCGAAGTTCTGCAGGGAGACCACAGAGGGAACGAATCTGGAAAGGTTCGTAAGGATGAACTTCTCAGGAGTAAGCGCCGTAACTATCATCCAATAAGCAGGAAAGAAAAAGAACAGAACAAGAAGGGCTCCTCCAAGGTACAAGAGGAGACGTCCAGCGAGCTTCGGTGGCGCCCAAAACTTCCATCTCCTTGCAGCGCCGACAGCGGAGGCTCTTTCTCCCGAGCGTCCTGGCACGGCGATGACTCCCTCCCTTTTCTTTCCTCTCACGGCAAGTCGAGAAATGAACCCAGGCTTGCGCGTCTTGGCCAGCCCGAGGACCTCGCTGAGGTTGATCGCCCTGACGAAGAAGTAAGTGGGGACCATCGCGAGAAAGATCATCACAACAGAAATAGCCGCCCCGAAGTTCGTGTAGGAGGCACCTGCGGTGTAGGCGAAAGCTAGGCTGTAGTCCAGGTAGGCTAGAACCATCGTGCTCGGGAAGTTGAAGTCGAACTTGCCACCCGCGATGATGTAGATAATATCGAAAAACCTGACGGCGTACATCATTGCCAGGAGGACAGCGACGGTTACCGAGGGCTTCGTGAGAGGCAGGGTGATTCTTCTAAGTGTCTGAAGCTTGGACAGACCATCAATCTGTGCGGCCTCGTGAACTTGCTGCGGGATGCTCCTCAACCCCGCAAGAAGTATCAGGGTGACGATTGGCGTCTCCTCCCAGACGTTCGCGATTATGACCGACGGCAAGGGAAAATTCGTTGTCCAATAGACGATTGGGAGGCCGAGATACCTCAGTAACTGATTCAAGGGCCCATAGTTGGAGTCGTAGATCAGGCTCCAGATCGTACCCGCAACTACTCCTGGTATCATCACTGGAACGAGAAGGACACTTGCGAGATGCTTCATGCCCCTCAGCCCGCTGTCGATTAGCAGGGCCACGCTCAGCCCCAAGAGGAATTCGAGCAGAACGGAGGCTCCGGCGAAGACGACCGTGTTGAAGACCGCGGCCCTGAAGTACTGATAGAGCACGGGGTCGCTGCCCAGCCCGACCATGTTCGCATACTGATCTAGACCGCTCAGGACGTACTGCCCTTTCACGTCGACGGAGAGGCTCACGTACGCCAAGTTGAAGAGAGGATATGCAACGAAGAGGGCGAAGTAGACCAGGGCGGGAAGAGCGAATACCCACTTCAGGTTTCTTTCGGCGAAGGAGCCACCACGCTTCAACTGCCACTACCTGAAAAAGTCAGGAGTGGATCCAGACTACCTCGTGGCAGCGGTGCTGAGGAGCTGGACCCACGATTTGGCAGCCGAGCTGAGTGCATTCGAGAGTTCCTGAGAGGATCCGTTCAAGAGATATGGCTGTAGACTATTGTTGAAGGTTGGGATGAGCAACCATGTGTTCGCTATTGTGGAAGGGTTCGCGTCAGCCTTCTGAGCCGCGCTCGAGACGCCTTGGACCCAGCTCAGAGTCGGGTCGGAGGCGATGAGGTTGTTGAACCCTGGGGCGGTGCCTGGGAAGAGGCTACTCAGGGTGAACATCTTGGGTTGCTCCGAATCGGAAGCGACGAACTGCAAGAAATCCCAGGCAAGCTTCGGGTTGTTTGTCTGCTTGCTGATTCCCATTCCCGAGCCACCGGGCTGGCCAGTGTTACCGGGGAGGGGAGCGATCGCAAACTTACCAGCGATCTGAGACTTTGCAGGGTCGGCCCAACTCTTGTAGAAGGTCGTCCAGCCTATCTCCAAGCCATACTGTCCCGTCCCGAAGTAGCTCGCCAGCTTGCCGAACGTCATTCCGAAGGGGTCATCCGAGGAGTACCTTAGGGATTGCTGGAGAGTCTGGGCCGCTTGGAGACCTGCTGTCCCTATCGCGGGATCGAAGGAGGGTGTAACGTCTCTTGCGAAAAGGTTCCCGTAACCAGGTACTTGTGGACCGTAGTGAGGATACTTTGTCGTGTTCTTGATGCCGATATCCAAGTTGTAAAAGTAGGCCATGTAGTTAATGTAGGTGTTCCAGAGGTCGTGTGATGTGTCCAGGTCTATGACAGTCGGATAACCGTGCGGACAGTTGGTCGACTGGGCTGTTACGTCGCTCGAGCCCTGGCAGAGTATCTTGGCTGCGTTGTTGAAGTCGTCCCACGTCCAGTTGGGAGTTGGGGCTGGGATGTTGTACTTCTGGAATAGGTCAGTCCTGTAGTAGACGAGCTCGACGTCGGTCGCCACAGCGAGGCCAACCAAGTCAGTCTGCACCTTCTTCGCGGTGGAGTTGAAGAAGGAGTTGTAACCGTTGAAGTTCTGCGATGAAGGGACCATCTTCTTCAGGTCAAATCCCGACTGCTTGACTAGCGAGGTTATGTTTACCATGTAGGGTGCCAGGTCCCCAAGCATGCTCGGAGTCCAGTTCAGTATGTCGTAGGGGCAGTTGGTACCCTTGAGACAAGTGAGCTGCTGTCCCTTCACCGAGCCGAATGGGAAGTCAACGACGTTTATCGTGACTCCCGAGTGTGAACTCATGTAGTCCTGGGCGATTCCCTTGATCCCTGGCTGGGTGAAGCCGGATATCGATACGACGGTCAGGGTGTTGGAGGGGGCCGCTGTGGTCTGCGTTGTCGTCGATGATTTGGTTGTTGTCGTTGATGATGTCGTGGTTGTCGTCGATGATGCTGTGGTTGTCGAAGCGGGTGCGGGCGCTGTCGGAAGGAGTATGTAAGCGAGGGCGGCGACGGCGATAACCAGAACGATGATGCCAGCAACGGCTGCCGTACTTACTGCGTTGCGGCGGGTTTTCAAGCCCTTTTCGAATGTGGTGTAATCCGAACTTACTATAAACGTATCGAGGCCGCAAGAATCGAGGTCTCCCAGCATGGTTAAAGAGAAAGGCAGCAAAAGCTGACTGTCGGACTCTTGGCGGAGCTAAAGGTCACCAACGTTACAAAAGAATTCGGGACCTACAAGGCTGTGGACGACGTCACCTTCCAGGTGGAGGACGGTGAATTTGTGGTGCTTCTTGGCCCGTCCGGCTCGGGGAAGACCACCATTCTCCGGATGGTTGCTGGACTGGACCAACCAACCTCGGGTTCGATCTACATCGATGACAGGTTGGTCAACGCGGAGTCACCCCGTGACAGAGACATTGCGATGGTATTCCAGAACTACGCCCTCTACCCGCATATGAAGATCTACGATAACATCGCACTGCCCCTCAGGGCCAGAGGAATACCCGAGTCGGAGATTGACATGCGGGTGCGTGAGACGGCCGAACTACTTCAGATCACGAAGATTCTTGAGAAGAAGCCTGGGAAGGTCAGCGGTGGCGAGCAGCAGAGGGTCGCCGTCGCAAGAGCGGTGGTGAGAAATCCGAAGGTCTTCCTTTTCGATGAGCCTCTCTCCAATCTCGACGCCAAGCTGAGGGTCCTGGCCAGAGGCTTCCTAAAACGGCTGCAGAAAGAGCTCAAGGTGACCACACTCTACGTGACGCATGACCAAGCCGAGGGGATGACTATGGCGGACAGGATCGCTGTATTGAACAAGGGACAGATTGTCCAAATGGACACTCCGGAGAGGGTCTACGAAGCGCCGAGTGACCAGTTCGTGGCAGGGTTTGTCGGTTCGCCTCCGATGAACTTCATCGAGGGCAAACTTGCTCCGGAAGGACAGAGATTGTACTTTACCGCGGGAAGGCTAATCGTGCCAATCGACGGAATCAAGGCTGATTCGAAGCAAGTAGTCCTAGGAGTCAGGCCGGAGGACGTTGGAGTCTCCGATACGTCTACCACAGGGGCTGTGCAGGCGAGAATCTACATCGCCGAGCCCCTCGGCTCAGTACAATACGTTACGCTTGACTTGGAGGGCCTACGACTCCTCGCGCAGGTTGACCCTCATTACGACGCGAGACTCAACAAAGAAGTCTTCTGCACTATTAATAAGAAGTCTGCGTACCTTTTCGAAAAGGAGACGGGAAAGAGAATCTTCTGAACCAGACTCAAATGTTCAACTCGGAGGAGAGAGATCGTATCTTCAATTTGAGAGAATTCTTTTCGGCTAGGAATGAGTAGAGCGATAACAGGCCCAGCTGCCTACCGACCTCCTTCTCAACATACCTGGAGAGCATCGCGAGCTCCTCGCGCCCCTTATTCGAGATGATGTACCTGCGAGTATTCTCGCCCGCCCGCTTCGGAAGCTCCACAATCAGACCCTTCTTGAGAAGCTCTCCTAGGCAAGGCCGTGACGGAAGCCGAGATGCGAACCGCCTCAGCCGCCTCTCTCGAAGGTTGTCTATGTATCCTTCTCTGAGGCTAGGGGTTCGAATCTATGGGAGCCCGAGACCTCGGCAGGCCATGGGTTTGAGCCTGAAATTCAGTCAAGGCTACTTGACGGGTCCCTTTCCGGCCCATCTTCGCTCAATTTGGGCGATTATTATCGCGAATCAGAACTTACTCGCGGGAGATTGAATCCAAGAAGATACGAATCGGTCTATCAAGATGGTGCCGTGGCTTCCGCATCAGAATCACAGGCAGGGGGTGTACCGTTTTCTTTCTGGCATTATTTCTCAGAGCTTGGGAATTCGTCAGGGGTTCAATTCGAGTCCCACGGTGAAAGCGCACTGATCAGTTCAGCCTCGGCGTCGCTTGAGGAAGTTCTAATGAATGGCCGTTCGAATCTTTGTTAAGACAAGGTTTGAGCCATGTTGTTCATCAGTTCAGGCATCGGTCGCTTGGCGCATCGGTGAAATTTCACGGCAGTGTTCAATGTGACTTGACGGTAGGCTTGATGTTCTGGTTGAAGCGAAACAAGTTTGTCGGGTCGTACCTGTTCTTTAGCGCGACGAGCCTCTCCCAGTTTTCGCCGTATGCA
>JAJTZC010000004.1:64393-70227 GCA_032906705.1 Nitrososphaerales archaeon | reverse complement strand
GCGCGAGCTCTCTCGCGTCGCCCAGCTTCAGGTTGAACGACCCCCCGCCCGCTCTTTTCCTTGCCCAAGCGAGGTTCTTTTTCGCGCCCGTGACGTGGCCGGCGTTCGAGTCAACCCCTAGGCATACCAATGATTTGAAGAGCCCTTCCGCCAAGATGGTCCCGGACCCACAGAAGGGGTCGAGCAGAGTCTTCCCTGGAGTGAGGCCTGACAGGTTGACCAGAAGGTGAGCCAACCTGGGAGACACGGCGATCTCCGAGTGCGGAACCGGTTTGTCCAGGCCCCTTTCCCTGACCGACGCTGTGTCCGAGACCCAGCATGTGGGCCCGAGTCCGTAGCCGCCCTTGTATGGAAATGTGATTATGTCGAGCGCCTCCCTGGACGAGACCTGCTCAGCCAATAGCTCGTTCCCCTTCGGCCGCAGGAGCTTCACCTTCCGAAAACCCGCCTCCCTGATGGCGTCAAGCAACAACCTCGTGATTTCCTCGTGGTGCTCTTCTGGCACGTCGTAGCCGCTCAAGGCGAATCGCTGAAGTGTGTCTACCTCGGCGGCGATTTTGGACACCAACTCCTCGACGCTCGCTTTGTCTCCGTGGAACTCGACCATGAGCGGGGCGAACTTGTGGATGCCGGCCAGCTTGCTGAGCGGATGGATGGATGAAGGCTCGAGGTCGAGCACGCATATTCGTTCGCATGGGACTTCGGCTTTCTTGATGCCCCCGAGCGTGGCGCAAACTTCCAACACGGAGAGCGTCCCGAAAGCAAGGACCAGCGCTTGCTTGTCCGCGCTCCGCAGAGTAGAAGGTAATGTGAACGGCATCGGGACTATCTAGGCGGGTTGATTACCCGGCCTTCTTTAGCTTGGCTTCACCGACGGCAAGCTTTTGAGCGATGTCCTGCACGGCGGAAGCTGGTAGGGCATAGCGATCGCTCTCCGTGCACGGAGTTCATTGCGCCTCCACTACGACAGGCCGACAGGAGGACCCAATAGCTTCTGAAGCTCCAACAGGATGACCAACCAGGCTATTGCAGCAACGTAATTGACCTCGGCGAATGAATCTTTCAAGGTCTTGTGATGGAAGACGGCACTGCCAGCAACTACGCCGAAAGCGCCGCCAGCGACGGCTATCATGAAAAGAGTCCTTTCCGGTACTCGCCACTCTCCATACCGAGCTCTGGATTTGTCGATTCCCATGATGGTGAAACCCGCGAAGCCCAGAAAGAAGATCCATCCGATGATGAACAGCCAGACTGGACTAATCTGGATTGGAAGCATGGGAACCGATGCGCGTCGCACTAAAAAGAACCAAGGAGGATGTGGCTGATGGCACCGTGCTAGGGTTCATTGCTCTCTCGGGGACGTCGGGTCGCGACTCTAGTCCTTGATCGCATCGACTTCGACCTCAACGAGCATGTCCTGGTCGATTAGTTTCGATACCTGCACAAGGGTGTTTGCTGGCTTGACTTCGCTGAAGAACTTTCTGTGAGCTCTGGCTATCTCTTTCCAGAGTGAAATGTCGGTTGTGTAGATTCTGGTTCGAACTACGTCCTCCAAGGACGCTCCAAGCTCGTTGAGGGCGTTTCCAATCTTCTCTATTGCGAAAATCGTTTGAGCGTATGCGTCATCCTTGCCAACTATGACTCCCCTGGCATCAGATGGAGCCGTGCCTGAGACCACAATCACCTTCCCAACCTTGACCGCTCGGGAATAGCCGACTGTTTCCTCCCACGGAGTTCTCGCGGAAACGCGCTTCCTCGCGACCATGCGGAGCCATAATGATTCGGGCGCTATAAACGATGAATGCAGCGACGAGGTGTTTTGCTGCATGGGTCCATTGCGCCTCCACCGTAGGTCGGCGAAATCTACCTGATGAAGGTTGGTCGGGAGTTCACAGGCCGCGGTCTGCTTGGTTGTATGATCTTCTCCCGACCGATACCGCTGGCCGAAAACGAAGGCTCCCTCTCGCACCACTACGGTCTTAGCCCTGTGCCAAGGTCTACCCAGAACCTTTCCCCCACCTTGCCGAAGCCGAGCTTCTCATACACTCTGATTGCCGGCTTGTTGTCAGACCGCACGTAGAGCATTGCCAGACCCGAGATGCGGAACGCGTATTCCAAGACAGCAGAGGTTGTCATCTTCGCAAATCCTCTTCCTCTGTGGGCAGAACGAGTAAACACTCCACCTATCACGCACACCTCAGGCATCGTGACGTACAGTCCGGCAACGGAGACCAATTTTCCGCCGTCGTATATGCCGTAGAAGGGGTTCAGGGCCAGCTGCCTTCTGATGGGCTCCAGTTCGACCTGTCTGTTGACATTTCCCATCTCTGAGTAGAGTGCGGCTAGGCCCCCAGCGTCGTCAAGAGTCAGCCTCCCGGCCGGGTTGTTCTGAATCAGGCGTTCTTCGCCCTTCCTGATTGCCATCTGTGTCTCTTGATAGACGCCGCTATCCTTTACCTTGGTTCTGACAAACGCCAGAAGCTCTCTCGGGCAGAACAGTACCGCCTTTTCATCTGGTAGAAGGCTCAACAGGGTCTCAGCGGCCTCTAATTCGGCATCCACGATGATGCTTGGATACTTCAACGCAGTTCCCTTGTAGATGAGCAAGTAGCCACAAATCCGGCCTCCGCTGGCCGCCACATAGAATTCAGAGTCTTGGAAAGCTGCGTTGAGGTCGAACAGGGCGAAGGCATGCCTTGCAACGTCTCGATGCAGGTAATCCAGCAGGATGCCTTTGTTCGATTCCCTTACTTTAACAAGCTCCATTCTGGACATTTCGGGAAGGGTGGCGAAAGATAATCGTTTGCAGAGTAGGAAGTTCACGGGGCGGAGGGAGCGCGGAGCGCATGCTAGCCCGATGATTCGGGGTATCTCCTTCAAGAACTCGGGAATTTCCGCAGCCGGTTCGACATTCAGTTCGCCGTACACTGCTGACTCGACTATCCCCACGACTCCGGCATATCGCCCTACGAGCGCGATTACGTGTCTTGCCCAGCCAAACATTCGTTAGAACTGGTAATGCGTTTGCGTGGGACCGTCCTTGGATTTTCGGATGAAATCGCCTGCGTGTTTGGAAATCCCACAGATTTAAGAAAGAACGCCCCCGACCCTGCTAACCGGGCAGATTCCTTTGTCACGGCCAGAGGGCGCTAAAAGGGACACGAACGCTAGTACCGCTCAGCTGGTTCAGCTTATCTCAGAGATTGGTCCCGATGTCGCTGAGATAGCAAGGAGACTGGGGCAATTCAAGGAATCTGTAAGGTACAGATACAAGAGCAAGATTCTGAAGAAGGGATTCGCCGTTCAGGCCGCCGCGGACTATGAGAAGCTGGGGCTGAGAAGGGTGATGTTCGTAGCCTCCTTTGCCGGTGATTTTCGGCGGTATGCTAGCACGATACTCACCGCGATGAGCGAACTGTGTTACGTTGTGTATTTCGCCAGGGTTCTTCCCGAAGGAAGATACATTGTTAACGCCGCCGTTCCCACCGAGTTTGTAGACCGTTTTGCCGAACTCATTCACGCCCTCAAGAGCAAGGGCCTCTTCTCATCTGTTGAGGTGCTCAACTTCGAGTGGGCCAGGAATCCACCTATGCGGGCCGAGTTCTACGACTTCGATATTGGCAGATGGGACTTCGACTGGTCAACGGTTGGCAAGATGAATTACGGTGCTGCTGCATATGTGCCCTCTAATCGCGAAAAATTCGATTACACCGACCTGCTGATTGTGAAGGAACTCCAGAAGGACGCGACTAGGTCTCTGACCGAGATTGCGGACCAACTCAAGGTCAACTACAAGAAGCTCGCTTGGCACTATGCAACCCACATCATCGGCAGGAAATTGCTCAGGTCATACAGAATAAACTGGATGGGTACGCGGTACAATTATCGGATCGAGAAAGCCCTTCACAGAAAGCACAGGTACGTAGAATTGGTCCTCGTCGTCAGAGATTTGAAAGGCCGCGAGAGGATGGAGCTGATGTCGAGCACTAACCGACTGCCTTTCCTGTGGTTTGAAGCTTCAGGGAAGAACTACTACGCTGACTTCGCGTTTCCAATCGACTCGATGACCGAGGCGCTCGAGTACTTGGCGACTGTCTTGGAGCCCTTCGAAGGTCGATACGACCACTATGCCATAGACACTACCAATGCTCTCACGTTCAGCATAGCTTACCAACTCTACGACCAGAATCTGGGGAAGTGGGCGTTCAACTCTGCCGACTTGCTTTCGAGATTCGACAATCTTATGATGAAAATAAGAGCGGCCGGCTAGGGCCGTTTTCCCTAGCCGTTTGCGCTGCCGCCGATGATGTCCAGAGGACCTATCTTCAGCCCTAGCGCTGCAAAAACAATGCCAGCGCCGGTTAGGGCCAACATCCCGTATCGGATTTTTTCGTCTAAGGTCATAGCGGACTGGTATGATGGTGAAGTGTTTAAGCTTAATCCTCTATGCGTTTTCTAAATTATCCAAGACATGCTGATGGGTTTATTATGGCTCCGCCGTCAGGCCGACGAAATCTACATGGTGAAGGTTGATCAGGAGTGCCCAAGCCGCGGTCGGCTTGGTTGCGCGATCTTCTCCCGAGCAACTCTGTTACGTGAAAACGAATCCTTTGTACGAACCTATATCTCCGCTTCTCAGGGCGTAGACAAGTTCTTTCGTGGCAGCCCTGTAAGCATCAGTTAGTGCAAGTCGACTGGGATCGTGTTCCACCGCCACGTCATCCGCCTCTTCTCCTAAACCTTCGAGGGTTCCCACCGCCGCGACCGAAGGATAGTAGTAATTGACGCCCTTCCTGTCCCTACCTAACCTGAAGTCTCTCCAGTTGAGTCGATGGTCAAGAAATGCTTGCAACAGTTTTTCGCGGTCTGCGAACTTGATGGGGTCAGCGAGGTCGAGCAGCAAACCCATTTCGCGCGAGTTTTGGCTCTTGTGGTGAAGGACACCGTCGCCGGTCACCCATCCGAGCCCCAGGTCCGCGTTCGTCATGCCGCACTTGAGAAGTCTTCTTTGGTGGAGGTAGTTGATTGCCGCATCGGCTGCGGTGTATCCTCTGGCCCTTCCTGCAGGGTCAGCGGCATACTCTCTCACGAACCGTGATTTCTTTCGGGGACCGAATTGCGCGAAGACCCTGTCCAGAGCAATTTCGTAGCAGGACCAATATCCTCTCATGATCATGGCCTCGTTTGTAAGGAGGCCGCTCTGCGAAGAGGTTGATTCGTCTCTCTGCAAGAACCATGTCTGGTTCCTGACCGTTTGTTGAACGAGGTCCTGCTTCAGCTTACCTATGGTAGCCAGTCTTTGTGTCGCGTTGATTGCGCTCTTGGCCACGGCGACGGCAAAGGTACGTGCGAGCTGGGGTTGGAGCTTGTCCAGAGATTCCCGCAATGCGGGCTCCGTATTGGATACAGATAGTAAGCTGACACGAGACTCTGGTCAGTAGAGTTGCCACACCCTTTACCGCATGGAATGTCTCTCCCTATGATGATAGTCGTAGAATGAACCGCCCCTAAGAGGGCCATGAAAACCCCTACCAAGAGGGTCGTCATTCCGACGACGAGCAAGACCTTCATTCCATCACCCGTTTTCCCTATGGCCCGACGCTTTACAAGCTTTGATAGGGCCCGTCAACTTGATAGAGCCTTTGAAACAGTCTTCCGACTACTGAATCCATGGAAGAACCCGAGTTCGAGCGGCCAAGGTTAATTAGGAGTTCAGAAAGGCGACGCCAGATAGGGTGGGAGAAATGCATGGGTCCAATTACCGAGAAGTGAAAGGCCATTTCTACAGCAAGAAGTTCGCGCCGGGAGCGCCAAACCCGAAGGTAGCACGCTTT
>JAJTZC010000004.1:38534-64383 GCA_032906705.1 Nitrososphaerales archaeon | reverse complement strand
GGGGGAGGAGAACTTCTACCTGAAAGTGGTCACATTTCCACACCTCGTGCTTCGGGAGAACAAGATGATCGCGACGGCTGGCGCGGACAGGCTTCAGGAAGGGATGAGGAAGGCCTTCGGCAAGCCGATAGGGCTCGCCGCTAGGGTGGAGATTGGAAGCGTTATTTTGGAGCTGAGCGTGAAGGCGGAGAACTTGGACAAGGCCAAGGAGGGCATGAAGGCGGCGTCGACCAAGCTTCCGATGAGGACAAAGACCTTGGTCGTTCAATTAGAGAAGCCCGTAGCGCAATGACCGTTAGGATAGACGAAGCCAAAGTATTCAGGCTGATAGAAGAGAAGCGGCCCCGGGTGGTCCTTGTCAACGCCCCCGGCGGGCTCCTGCGACAGACAAAGTCGTTGATGGAGAGGGTCCGCGAGAAGTATGGCGTGACATGCGTACTCGCCGGTGACTCGTGTTTTGGGATCTGCGACACCGTCGACGAGGATGTCCCCAGGCTGCAGGCGGACATGGCCTTGCACATAGGCCATAACGCCACAGTCCAGACTGTGGGGGATTACACCTACCTCATCGACGCCGTGGACGACGCCAAGTTCGACGGTGTTGTCGCAAAGGCCGTCAGCTCGCTGAACGGCTTCCACAGGATTGGGCTGGTGACGTTCAGCCAGCACATGCACGAGCTGGGGCCGGTGAAGGCTATGTTTGAGAGCCGGGGGTTCGAGGTTGAAGTGGGCAAGCAGAACAACTTGCTGATGGGAAGCCAAATCTTCGGCTGCGATTTCTCGACTGTCTACCCCCTGCGGGACTCTGTGGACGCGTTCTGCTTCTTGGGAGAGAGCGAGTTCCATGCCGTGGGCCTGGCGCTCGCCACAGGAAAGCCGACGTTCATGCTCGACCCCTACATGGACGAAGTCATCGACATGGAGCAAGCTGCCGAGGAAAGAAGGAAGCGCGCGATTCTGGCGGTGTACAAGGCACTCGATGCGAAGGTCTTCGGGGTCGTGACCGGGATGAAAGAGGGGCAGAAGATGCTTGGCAGGAGCAGGTGGATATCAGAGAGGCTCGAGATGCACGGACGGAAGGTCGTGCAACTGGCCCTCCGGGACATCACCCCTGAACGGCTCGCGCCGCACAGAGAGATCGAGGCGTTCGTCCAGACCGCCTGCCCGAGAATCTCGCTCGATGGGTTTACCTTCGACAGGCCGGTGCTGTCAATACCCCAGGCCGACGCCCTAGTCGCCCTCTTGGAGGGAAGAGAGATGGGGGAGTTCCTGCAGCGGCCGAAATGGATAGAACTCACCGTGGGCTTGATCAAGAGGAAGCAGAATGAAAGATAAGAAAGATGCCGTGTTGCCCGGAGACCAGGTCGCGGTCTCCGAAGAGTATCTCCCTGGTGCCCACGTGTATGATGATTCGGGCCTCCTCAGGGCGCTCGCCGTCGGGACGGTCCGCAGGGACCCCCAGAGCAAGGAAATCTCCGTGGCGCCAGCAGCACCGGCGAACCTGCTCAAGGTCGGAGACTACGTCACCGGTCAGGTGGAGTCGGCGTCGACGAGCAACTCGAGCGTCATGATCTACTACGTGAATGGCCGTCCGACTGACAAGGAGTTCTCCGGCATGCTGATGCTCCGCTCGGGCCGAAGAGAGAGGGGGGTCCGCGAGGGGCCACCGGTCAAGCTGGGGGACGTAGTCAGGTGCAGGCTCTATAGCATGATGAACGGAATCATCCATCTTTCCATTGACGAGGACAGGGCCGGGGTCGTGTTTGCCCTCTGCGGAAACTGCGGGAGGCCTCTACTGAGGGGCGGCAACAGGGCGAAGTGCGACGAATGCGGTAACGTCGAAGAGAGGAAGCTCGCGAGCGACTTCGGACAGACGCCAATCCGACCATAGACTTATGAACATCACCCGAAGGGCGGTCTAAGGAATTGCAGGTCCAGACAACGACCGAGGATGAGAAGGGGCTCACAGTCGAGATAACGGGCGAAGACTACTCTCTGGCAGAGATTGTGCACCACGAGCTCCTGGAGGAGAAGAGCGTCACGTTCGCTGGCGTCCTCCCGGCTCACCCCCTCATCAAGAAGCTTGTCCTCAGGGTCAGAGCACAGCGGGTGAAGCCTGAGAAGGCGTTCGCCAACAGTGTCCAGCGTGCCGCGGAGACGACGCACGCCCTCTACGAGAGTGTGCAGAAATCCCTCGGCGGTGGGTCGGGCTGAAGTTCTGCCCAAAGTGCGGTACAAGGCTCAAGCTGAAGCAGGTCAAGGGCTCCAAGGAGGTGTTAATCACATATCTCTGCGACAACTGCGGATACTCGAACAAGGCGGGAAGGACCGTCACGCAGGCGACTGAGGAGGAGCTCTCCGGCGCTGCGCCGATAAAGGTCGTCGGTGACAAGGAGAACAGACTTAACACGCTGCCGACGACAAGAATCGAGTGCCCGAAGTGCGGCCACAACGAGGCGATGTGGTGGTTCCTCCAGACCAGGAGCGGCGACGAGCCTCCGACGCAGTTCTACCGGTGCCTAAAGTGCAACCACACCTGGAGAAGCTATTCCTAGGAGTTCGCGCCAGTTGCTTCTCGATGAGTTGGAAGATTCGCTCTCGTACCGGATCTACAACGAAGTCTTCGAGCTGAAGCAGAAGGGTGAGGACGTAGTCTCTCTCGCAATCGGAGAGACCTCCTTTGACACTCCGAAGGAAATCGTCAGAGCTGCTCTGGGGAGCTTGGAACGAGGCGAGACTCACTACACAGCGTCATTCGGGATCCCGGAGGTCAGGGAAGCCATCGCAGACAAAGTGAGGTGGAAGAACGGAATCAAGGCCGAGGTCGAGAACACGATCTTCCTCAGTACGAAGCTGTCAGTCTTCTTGTCCATCGCCGCGACGGCCGGCGACGGCTCCGACGTACTCATTCCCGACCCCGGTTACTTCTACCACGACCCTTCGCTCCTCGCCGGTGCGAGGCCCGTGTGGTACCGCCTTGCGCCGGACTTCGCGCTCGACCTGGAAGAAATCAAGAGGACTGCCACCGCAGCCACAAAGGCGGTAGTTCTGAACACCCCTTCGAATCCGACTGGAATGGTGGCCGATAGGTCGAGCTTGGAAGAACTTTATCGCTTCTGCAGAGAAAGAAAGATTCGGATCATCAGCGACGAAGCATATGAAGACCTGGTCTACGGGAAGGAACACTTCTCAGTTGGTTCGTTGGAGGAGAGGCCAGACCTCGTCGTGTCGCTCTTCAGCCTCTCCAAGAGCTACGCGATGACCGGATGGCGCGCTGGATACGCGGCAGCCGCGCCCTCGATAATTGGCCTGATGAACAGGTACGTGGAGAACACCCTGTCCTGCTTCCCGGCGTTCATTCAGGTCGCCTCCGCTTTCGCCCTCCGAAAAGGGGGCAAGTTTCCCGGAAGGTTCAGAGACGAACTGGCGAAGCGGAAGCGAATCATCGAGGAAGAGATGGACCGAATCCCGGGCCTAGAATATCGGAAGGTTGATGGAGCCTTTTACTCGTTCCCGAGTTACGGCTCTACGATGGACTCGAATTCCTTCTGCAGGCAGCTCCTCGGGGAACAGAAGCTGGCACTCCTGCCGGGCAGCCTGTTCGGCCCCTCGGGTGAAGGCCGGGTCAGGATCACCTTCTCCGAGCCGCCGGAAAAGATCGTCGCGGGGATGGCGAGGCTCAGGACTTTCATGCGAGAGCACGACAAAGCGAGAATGGTACAGCGGGCCACTTGAGGACAATCCAGAAGGTAGTCGTCTACGGTTCCCTCGGAATAAGGCCCGGGCTCTCAGAGCTGTTGTGGGCATTTCGAAAGAGGAACAAGCTGGAGGAGTTCCCGGTCTACCTCGACGACCACCCTTTCCAGCTTCTAGAGAGAATAGAGAGGGAACAGAGCAACGGCATGAGAACAGCGGACGTCGTCCTGATGCCGCATTATATGCTGCTTACTCTGGCAAAGTCTGGGATGCTTGCGAGGCACAGGCCAGCAGAGCCCCTCCCGTCAGGGCTTGCCGACGCTGAGCATCGCTTCTCACCCATCGGGGTCACTTTCATGGGAATGGCCTGCGACTCCAGGACTCTGAGCTCCAACCGCCTTCCATCGCGGATAGAGGACCTGCTCGAGCCCAAACGGTACAAGCTGGGGGTTCAGTCGCTGACCGCCAGCAAGGCTGGGAATCTTGGCGTTTACTACGTCGCCTATCTGCGACACAAACTTGGAGAGAGTAGATGGCGGTCGTTCGTGGAGGGCTTGGCCGACCGAAACGTCCCGAAGGCCTACGACTGCATCGACCACCTCCTGCAAGGAATGATGGACGGGGAGCTTAGCGTGGCCTTGACTGTCTACTCGCTCGCCTACTTCAGAGAGAAGGTCATCGGATCGCCCGTCGAGCTCCTGAGGATGGAGGACGCCCCGACGATGCTGACCTTCACCTCTGCGGGCCTCCTCAGAGGCGCTGAGGAGAACCCTTCGGCAGTCACCTTTTTCGAGTTTCTCCTGAGCGAAGAGGCTCAGCGGATCATAGGCAGCATGCCTGGCATCGCGCCCGTGAGGCCCGGCCTAAGACCGGCCTACGATTTCCAGCAGGAGTACGGCCCCGAGAGCGAGTTCCATCCAAACGAGAAGGAGATGGAAGAGGCGGGGAGGGCGGCCGATTTCTTCAGAAGACTGGGGCTACCCTAGCGGGTTCGGCGCGCTGGCAGACACGTCCGCGCCGACGGTGACATCGTACCCTTTTCCGGGTTCGGAGAGGCCCTGCTCAAGCAAGAAGGAGTGGATTTCCGAGAACTCCTCTCGGCTCAGGGCGGTCGCCGGAGCCCAAGCGGGCAACCGCATCTTGGGCGTGATCAAAGGCAGCGAGCCCTTGATCTCCGGCATGTATTCCGCGACCACCTCCTCGAATTCCTTTACGTAGCGGGCCCGATACCTACGCCTGTCGGCGTTGATTCGGGCGATGGCAGCGTTGATTGCTCCCACGAAAGAACGGAGGACGTCTGTTCCGAGCACCTCGTTGAAGACCACCACCGTGGGTTCCGTCCTCGACAGAGAAAGGAGCCGCCTGTAGCCCAGCGCCTCTGCAGCCTCGGCGTACGGGCCGGCAAGCGTTGCAGCCTTGACCTCGCGACCCACGAGTGCCTTGAAACACTTCTCCACTCCCCCGAGGTGAAGGAGCTTGACCCGCTCCGAGGGAACGAACTCCGAGAGGTTCTTCAGCGTGACATAGTGAGCGTCGGCGTTCAGGTTGACGGCTATGGGCACCTGCTGGTCCACCAGGTCGAGAACGTTGGCCAGGTCGGAGTCGGGGTTTGTGTAGATTGCAAAGGTCTTGATCAGCGTGGATCTCAGGGCCGCTCCTATCTTTCCCCGCCCCGTCTCGCAGGTGCTGTAGATGCCCTGCCAAGCGCAACAAAAGTAAAAGTCCCTAGACCTGTTCTCGAAGGCGCCCTTGTACCAGTTCGCCTTGTCCTCCGGCTGCCCTTCCGAGACTATGTCGTGCACGGAGAGGTTGATTCCTTCTTTCTCAAAGAGCCGCTCCTCTCTCGCGACGAGAATGGGGAACATCCAGTAGAAATATGGCTTGTAGTACCCGTGGGAAATCGTCACCAGCTGTGACAAGGAAACTGTTGCCGAGGTTTCTTCGTTATAAAGTCCGTTCCCCCTCGACGCTGGGTTCGAATTATTCGAACTCATGGTTATTATCTACCCAGAGGCATCTCGTGGGAGAATGCGCCAACTGCGCATAAAGAACTCGTACATTCCCTGGTCTTTTCCAGAGCTGGTGGCCAAGGAGGAGGGGTACTTCGCGGAGGATGGCCTCGACGTTTCATTCTACTCTTTGGACCCGTCGCAGGTCGAGCCTGACAACAAGATTGCTTGGTACGGCGGACTGGTGGAAGAGGGGAAGGTGGACGCGTACTCTTGCTGTGCTTGGGCCGCTCTCGACCGGCTCTCCGAAGGAGGGAAGAAGAAGATTGTCGGCGCGACAAGCTCAGCCAACTACGCGTTCTCAATCCTTGCTCCTCCCGACGCTGGAATCAGGAAAGTTGAGGACTTGGAAAACGTGGAGATTCTAGTGAACGCCAAGACGGGTTCTCAATACTGTAACCTCAGGCAGCTTGAGGAGTACATTCCTTACGAGAAAATCAATCTTGCCCACGGAGGAGCTCCCCAGAATAGGTTGCTCTCCCTCATCCAGGGAAAGACCAAAGCGGCTTCACTCATTTCGCCGTACACCGAGATCGCGGAGAAGATGGGGTTCGTCAACGTCTTTCAGACCGGCATGGTAGACGTGCTGGCGTATATCGCGAGGAGCGATCTTTCGGTGGAAGAGATCTCCAGCTTCCTGCGGGCCCTCGAAAAGGCTGTGAATTCTGTCTCGGCCAACCCGAAGAAGTACAAACCTCTGTTCATGAGTGTCCTGCGCGAGACGTTCGCGGGCTATCCGGGAGAGGAGAGGAAAAGGGTGGAGGCAGCCACCAGCGCGATTGAAGACGGGATACAGGTCGTGCGGTGGGGCGAAATGAAGCCTTACGCGGAAGATACGTTCTCGACAATCCGCAGTTGGATGACCAGCCATAGCCTTCTCGAGAGGAACATAACCTACGAGCAGCTTGTGGATAACAGGCCGATTGAAAGAATCCTGGGGCGATAAAGAAATGCCCGCGCAACTCGCAGGGCCTCCAAGATGGTAGCTACACTGGAACGTATGGTCGAGATCCCGCGCCAGTGGTACAGCGTCGTCCCCGACCTCCCGGAGAAGCTCCCGCCAGTTATCGACCCTACGACTAGGAAGGTCGCGGAGAAGGCGATTCTTCACAGGCTCTTCATCAATGAGATTGCCAGGCACGAGTACTCTGGAGAGAGATTCATCCCGATACCGGAGGAGCTCAGGCAGGTCTACTCCATCTGGAGACCGACGCCCCTCGTGAGGGCGAAGCACCTTGAAGCGGCCTTGAACACCCCGGCAAGAATCTACTACAAGAACGAGTCTGTCAGCCCTCCGGGGTCGCACAAGGCGAACGCCGCGGTCGCCCTAGCTTACTTCGCCGCCAAAGAGGGAATCGAGAGGGTGGTCACGAGTACCACCGCCGGGCAGTGGGGGACGGCACTGGCCTTCGGGTGCTCGATCTTCGGAGTCAAGTGCACAATCTACATGTCGAGGTCCTCCTACGACTCGAAGCCCTACCGGAAGGACCTGGCCGAAGGTTGGGGGGCAGAAATCTTCCCTAGCCCGAGCGAGAGGACAGAAATCGGGCGCGAGATT
This sequence comes from Nitrososphaerales archaeon, assembly GCA_032906705.1. Lineage (GTDB taxonomy): Archaea > Thermoproteota > Nitrososphaeria > Nitrososphaerales > Gagatemarchaeaceae > DASPPF01. The sequence goes on along the minus strand of JAJTZC010000004.1, from coordinate 57,120 downwards.
CTTGCGAAGGATCCTGACGGGCCAGGCACCATGAGCATTGCCAAGAGTGAAGCGCTGGAAGACACCAGGGGCGACCCGAAGTCTCGGAACGTTCCAGGGAGCATCATGAACTTCGTGCTCGCCTGCCAGACGGTCGTCGGGCAAGAGGCCAAGCAGCAGATGATGAACGCGGGAGACTATCCCGACATGATCGTGGGTTGCGTCGGCGGAGGGAGCAACTTCTCGGGCATCCTGTGGCCCTTCTACTATGACGTGGTCTCAAAGAAGAACGATAGGGAAATCGAGTTCATCGCTGCGGAATCGACCGCGGCACCCAAGATGACCAAGGGCGAGTACATCTACGACCACGCAGACATCGCGAGGACGAGTCCGCTGTTCAAGATGTATACGGTGGGACACACGTTCGTTCCGCCAGTTGTCCACACCGGCGGTCTCCGAGTCCACGGAACAGCGCCGACGCTCAGCCTGCTTGCTCACAAAGGGATAGTAAAGTCAAGGGCGTACAACCAGATAGAAGCCTTCGAAGCTGGAGCCCTTTTCGCCAGGACAGAAGGGGTCTTCCCAGCGCCGGAGAGCGCACATGCCATCAAGACCGTAATCGATGAAGCGAGGCGGTGCAAGGAAAAGTCGGAGAAGAGGGTGATTCTGTTCAACCTCTGCGGTCACGGCCTTCTCGATATGGAGGCTTACCGGGAGTTCTTCTCAGGCGATATGAAGCCCAACGACGCTGACCCGGCATCGATACGGAGGGCTTTGGACGAAGTAAAGGGTCTCTACCCGTGGCTTCGACAAAACTGAAGCAGCGGAAACCCCTATCGTACAAGGGGTACCTCATGCTGGATGATCTTCTGACTCTGCAGGCCCCGGTCTCGAGGCCCGAGCAGCACGACGAAATGTTGTTCGTGGTCTCTCATCAGACTTACGAGCTCTGGTTCAAACAGATGCTCAGAGAGCTTGACGCTGCCCTCGTCGCGATGCTGTCAGACGAGCCTCGCGAGGCAGCGAGGCTCATCCGGAGAGTCGTGACGATTGTGAAGGTCTTGACCCAGCAGCTGGAGGTCCTGGAGACGATCAGGCCGACCGACTTCTTGAAGTTTAGGAACGCGTTAAGGCCGGCAAGCGGCTTTCAGTCGACCCAGTTCAGGGAGATCGAATTCCTCTCTGGGCACAAGGATGCAAGGTTCCTCGAGCTCCACAAGGAGGACCAGCGCGCACGCGCGCAATTGGAGAGGAGGTTCCGTGCCGAGTCCCTCTGGGACGCCTTCAGGAGCGTCCTGGCAAAGAGGAGGTTGCTGAAGGTTAGGGCGGCAGTTTCGAAGGACGAGGGCAGACTGCTCAGGGGCGAGGTGGGAGCGATAGTCAGGGTCTACTCGTCAAGCGCATACTCGGATGTGGCCGAGCTGGCTGAGGCCCTGCTCGAGTACGACAAACACTTCTGGCTCTGGCGAAACCACCACATGGGGATGGTCGAACGAATAGTCGGCCGGAAGGTCGGGACTGGCTCGGATGTCATCGCTGAGACGATAGGACCCTACTACTTCGACACAGCGGGAGTGGCGTACCTCAAGACCACGCTTAGGAGGAGGTTCTTCCCCGCGCTGTGGGCGGCAAGGACCAAGTTCAAAGAGACCTGAGCAACAGTTGTCGGTCGTCGAGGTGGCCGGTGGGATCTACGCCCGAGTGGCTAAGGGGGACGAGATTTACGACGGCTGGGGAGCCAACCAGGGTTTCATAGTGGCAGAGAAGGGGGTGGTCGTCATCGACTCTGGGTTTACCCGTGGCGCAGCGCTCTCGCTCCTGCGGGAAATCCGGAAGAGGACGCGTCTCCCCGTCAGGGTGGTTATCAACACCCACGACCACTCGGACCATGTATTCGGAAACTCGGTCTTCGAATCCTCCGGCGCTCTGATTCTGGGCCATTCCGTCTGCTGGTCCCGGATGGAAGAACTTGGGGAGACGAGGATGCGCGGGTACAGAAGCTATGACGCGAGACTGAGGAAGGGGATGAATGGTCTCCGAGTCACTCCCCCTTCGGTCAGCTACTCTGAGAGCGCGCGGCTGAACATCCTAGGGAGGGAGGTTGAGCTCATCCATCCGCCTGCCGCTCACACCAGAGGAGATACCATGATCTTGCTGCCGAAGGAGAAGGTGCTCTTCGCCGGGGACGTAGTTTGGGAAGCATACCATCCGAACCTTGAGGACGGAGACGTCCATGGGTGGATAGACGCGCTCCGCACAGTCGAACGGATGGAAGTTGCTGATGTCGTCCCGGGGCACGGCAGACCGACAGACAGGAGTTCGGCGACAAGACTTTCCGACTACATAGCTTGGTTTGATGCGAAGATGAAGGATTTGGCGGCGCGAAAAGCGACGTCGGAAGAGGCCGCTGAAGAATTGCGAGTTCCTGGCAGCGAAAGATGGGGACTGAAGATGATAATCAAAAGGAATGTCGACATGCTCTTTCCGGGATACAAGCAAAAGTTCGGCGCTAGGTCCTGGACGGGTCGTACGCGTGTTATATCTCGGACATGATTCGCTCTGACAAGGCCTAGCGACCACCAAGATTGAGTGCCCGAAGTGCGGCACAACGAAGCGAGCTGGTGGGTCCTACGTCCAGAAGGTCCGCATCTTTCCTGACAACCCTTCGTCGAGGGTAGTAGAGGCAGTCACCCTCCTGGACATCCTTAGCTTCGACCCATTCCGGACGAGAACCCCATCCGAAGCATGGCTTCGTCTTGAGTCCCGCTAGTTTCCTGCGCCCACGCAAGTGAGCGATTGACTAGGCTCCGAAACCCCGCGGTGAGGTCTTGGAAGATGCTCGCGATTGAAGGCTTATAACGAGATTTCCCGCACAAAGAATTATGGAGAAAGACCAAATCCTCGATGAGATAAGAAAGGCAGGGATGTTGAGTTCATTCTGGATTGGCCTCTCGAGCGTCCCCCTTGTGCTCGACGCGTACTGGCACTCGTTCAGCAATCTTCTGAATTCTGGGACAATACCGAAGCAGACGAAGATGCTGATAAATTACGAGTGCGCTCTGGCAGACGGTTGTCCTATGTGCGTCGGGGTGGACAGAGCGTCGCTGGTGGGGATGGGAATGAGCAACGAAGCCATAGAGAAGCTCGAGAAAGACATCAAGGGCAGTGGTCTGGACGAGCAGACGAGGAACATCCTGATCTACTCCTACCACGTCGCGAAGAACCCCCACGACGTCGACGAGAATTTCTACTCCGCCTTCAAGGCGTTACTTGGCGATCGGCGGCTCATCGAGGTTGCTGGCTGGGTCAGTACCTGCTCATCCATCCTTAACATAACGCATTCACTTCGTCTGCACAAGTAACACCATCCTAAGCTCTAGTGCGGGGGTGGGAATCGAACCCGGGTCACCAGCGTAGAGGGCTGACGTTCTACGCCAGATTCTTCCTGCGTTTTAGGAAGCGGAGATCAGGTCGTAAACGGATGGTCGACCTAGGGTCCGTCTCGCAGCACCACCTCGACGGCTTCGCCGTTGGCCACAAACAGGTCGGCGTTCGCGGCCGGGATCGACGCCAGGTCCTCCGGTTCGAAAGGCCCGTATCTTCGCAGGTCTAGCCCTACCAGCTCGTCGACGTGCTTGAGAAACCTTACGGTTGTGCTCCTGCTTAGCTCGTTCTTGCGCGCCAGCTCGACCGCGGAAGGTTGGCCGTTGGTGACGGCCTCGATGAACGCTGCTAGATGCAGGTTGTAGCTCTCCGCCAACGAACAGATGTACCGCTCCTCCGGCAGTAGCTGCGATACCACCTTCTGTGCCGTGGCCTTCCGCGACCTGACCTCCAGGAGCTTCCTCACCATCGAACCGAGCATGGTCGACTGCTTCGAAATCAGCCTGTTTGCGAGCTCGGAGTTCCCGGAGCCCGATGACCGCTTGAGAATTTGTGCATAGGTGGCGATGGAGGAATACACGTCGCCTGGGAGAGTTTGCAGCTTCTCCGACTGTTCCTCGGCGTCGAGGTACTTCTTGAGAGATTCGAGCATTGGCTCGGGCAACTACGTGACTTCACCGAAGCCCCGTGTTAATATGGAAACCGCTGCGTACGCTGGCAGAGAAACAGTCTGTGATTTGTAGGGCCCGAAGGCCTGCCCGCGGATGCTGAACCTCGGATAGAAGGAGACGTTGATCTTGGTCTGCGCGGAGCCGAGCACCACGGGGTCGTTGTATGGGTCGAAGGTGTCGAATGATTTCACTCGCATCTTCGCCATGCCGGTGTCGCCGTGGAGCGTGCCCGCGAGCCTGAAGACGCGGTGGATGTCCGTGGTGACAGAGGCGTCGATCATCGCTCGTTGGGAGGAGACGGCCTCGGAAACAAGCTTCTGAAGCGTGCCGGTGTAGCCTTGCTTCGACTGCGTGTAGGTGGTTATCCGCTTCATCCAGCCGTATGCCGCGGCGCCGGGGTAGTTTGACCTCCGCCTCAGGGTAGCTGCGATGGTCTGGCTCGGCGGCAGGGAGTTTCCCAGCAGGTAGTCCGATATCTCGGCCCTTCCTTGCTGTTCCAGTTGTCGAAACCGTTGGTCGTGCACGTACAGGTGGTATCCCCTTTTCCCTGAGAAGTATGCCTTCACGTCGTCCTTGGAGACACCAAAGTCGCTGGTCAGGAAGTCGATTACCCGGAGGGCGTGGTCCTTCGACGCGTCGAGACAGACCTTGCAGGTCCCGTGGAAATCGGCAGTACGCCCCTTGCACTTCGGGCACACGGGAGGTTTGGGAAGCTTCCCGGTGAAATGACAGTTCTCGCAGTACCACAGGTCGTGCGTCTTCTTGCAGGGAGTCGGAATGTCAGTTGCGTCGATGTCGAAGATGAGTTCGGCCCCCTTCCAACCCTTCTCTTCCATGGGGAGCGTGGGAGACGCATAAGTCGCGTTGGAGCAGTAGACCGACGAAGGGGACTGCCTCAGTGTCTCGGCGATGGCCTCCCCCGCACTCTTGAAGGACAGGTGGCGGACCATCCCGCCGCCGAAGGGGATGTAGCCGAACTCGCGCGATTGTATCTCGTCCGGGAACTCGATAGAATCGCTGTGCTTGAAGTAGTATTCCTTGTATGAGTTTCGCAAGAACGAAATTGTCTTGTCATTCATTCGGCTATCATTTCATTTGGCTGGGGAGATAAGAAGTCCCCTCTTCGATGTTCGTACGTGTTGAATTCGTCACTCTGGCATCGCCCCAAGAACGAACGGTTTCGCCAGTAACAGATCTTGACCATCCTTTTCCAACTCATGTAAGAGAAGAGTTGCAAACTCCCTGAACGCTTCTTTGAGCCGCATTTCTCGGTTTTGGTACCGTACGACTAGGGCGTCTGCGTCTGCACCAGCCTGATCAAGTATTACTCTACCCTTCTCAGATGGGTAGTAGAACGTCGACCCCCGCCTATCCCGCTCTAGCCTGAAGTCCATCCATGATATCCCACCGTTGAGCGCGACCACTAGAAGTTCCTCCCTGTCAGCGAACTTGAATGGGTCAATCATGTCGAGGAGCAGCCCAATCCCCCGCGAGTTGAACTGCTCCTTGTGAAGGAAGCCATCACTTATTCCTATGAATCCTACATCGGCGTTAATCAACTCGGCTTGCCGAAGTCGCCGTTGGTGAAGGTAATTTATCGCCGCGTCCAAGGCGGAGTATCCCCTCGCCTTGCCTGCCGGGTCGCCGACGAACTCCCTCACGAATCTCGACCTCTTTCGAGGGCCGAACCATTGTTGCGCCTTCTTCAGGGCTAATCCATAGCAGCGCCAGTATTCCCTCATCACTAGGGCTTCGTAAGTGAGCAACCTACTCGGGCCCGCCGATGGGATAAGTGCAAGGTACTTCTCTTGGAGAGCGATGGCCGGCCCCACATCGCCCGCGTAAAGTTTTGCGATGGCAATGATTCGCTGTGTGGCATTCTTGGCGCTCTCAGCCATCGCCATTGTGAATCGCTTCGCAATGTTACTTGTGTTCGCGAGCCTGTCAACTTGGTTCTGCAACCCTTGATTGAACTGCGGCCAGATTCTTGCAAGATGCTCCTCTGAGTCGGCGTCTGCCAACAAGTCCAAGTCTTGGGTCTCGGTCTTCTGCTCGAGTAGTGTGGGAAGTCTTCCCCTCATTTCCTTCTTCCATGTTTCGAGGTCAGTTGTCGCGTCGCCACCCGTGATTTCGGCGTAAAGCTTGGTGTATTCGTGCTCGTATGCAGTCATGACCTTCACTTTGGTCTTGTACCTGACATATTTCGTGCCACAATTCATGCAAGTGACGGCCGAGCCTTCAGGGGGTCGCAACCCATTTCCGCAAGTGTCACAGTGCGCCGGGACCGCCTTCCTGAGATGGTCTCTCTTCTTGTCGATGTAGCGCTGGCAGGCTGATGAATGGGGCCCAATTCTCGAAGCGTACTTCATCTTATGCAACTCGAACTGCGTAACGCTGGAGCCCGGTTTCTTCCACTTGGCGTCAAAGAAGACCTGCTTCTTGTTGACCAGCCACCACAGCCTGCACCTCCGTCTCACTGGCACGTAGAATGCGCACTGGCCACAGCGCCCCTTGAGGAAAGGAGTCTTGCCTGGGAGTAGGTACGCCAGTGCTGGCCTTCCAATTTCCCTGAACCACAGCTTTCTCTCCAATCGGCCCTCGGCGACCAGCCCATCCAGTAGGCGCCTGACATGTTGCCTAGTCGGCGCGAGCAGCCCAAGCCACTGCTCCCGGTCAACATATTCCAGGCTGTTGTGGATCTTCCCGAGCCGGGGGTCGAACTCCTTGTTGAGTCGCTCCAGCCAGATTGAGAGTCCCTCCGCTCCCTCTGGAACCGTGACCCATCCGAGCCGCCCTACCTTCTCAAACAGCCTCTGTCGGAGCATCTCGTCTGGAGCCCTGAGTTCCCGATGGAACCTATCCTTCCGCTCGAAGAGCTGCTCGATCTGTCCCTTCTTCCCATCGACGTAATCTGACGGCACCCTAGCGACCATTCCCTGAACCAGCTCCTCGTCGATGTCGTCTAGGCGCAGCCGCGGATGGTGCTTCGCGATGCGCCATTTGTATCTCCCGACTGTTTTCTCCAGCTTCTCGCGTGGTATTGGGACGAGTGTGCGGCCCGCCTGCTTCAGCAGCTCCGGCCACGTCAGCCTCGTGCCGTAGAGGAGCGTTCGTGCGACTTCCATTATCCTTCGTTCGTCGACGGTCGGAGGGGCCGGGGCGTTGTCCCTCGTCACGATGATGATTTGCTGCGCTTTCCCCGACAGCCTCGCGAGGAGTCCATCGATGTATCCTCCTTTCTCTGAGTCCGCGACCACTGCGAACGGCCCAATGAGTACGACAGTGTGGAAGGCCCTGAGGCGCTGGGTGCGCATGTACCATTGGAACCACTCGGTGTAGGTTCCCTTGACGACGCGCCTCGCTGGCTTTGTGATCTTGCGTTGGACGAGGATTCCTGACCACTGGTAGTCCTTCGTTGGGTCGAGTCGCTCCGAACCCAACCATGGAAGGTCATCGAGGGTTTCCTCGTCTGCAATGATTGCGACGTGGCGTTGCTTTGCCGCCAGGCTCTCGAAGACCGCTCTCGCAAGTGCTTCTGAAGGGAAGCTTCCGTCGGCCCCGTATCGGACGAAGCGTGCGTTTGGCATCCGCAAGGGCTCAGAGAGCAAGATTCTGGCTTGTTTTCGCCAGATGCGCAGGATAAAACCTTTGTGGTTGTTATATAGCGCATTTCCTTACCTTTCTGGGTACGAATGTCTTCGCGTTGGATGAACAGGATGCACGCTCTGGTCCCGCTGACCGAGCAGGAGGAGCATGTGGAGGACGTCCTTCTCCAGCATGGGATTACCCACCTCACGCACGCCGTCTTCCCGGTCAGGAACAGGATGTACGTGGTCGACTTCTTCCTGAGCAACCAGAGGACCATCTTGGAATGTTGGAGAAGCACTAGCAGAAGAGGGGTTGCCCTTGTTTGGATTGAGAGGAACGCCGCTTATGTGGACTTGAAGTTCAAACGAATCAGGGGCGCATATCCAGAGATTCGATGTATCGCACTAGTGGAAGTTGTCCACGCCGAACCGTCGCTGGTTAGGGAGTACGCGGGGCCGGTGATGGAACATGCCGACAGACTCTGTTGCTCGATGGAAGAACTAGCGGTGGTACTTAGAGAGTTCTGTGGAGTAAAGTAACAATGGCCGGACCCCTGAAATGTCGGCGAAACTGTGTGGTCCGTGGTCAGGAGTTCCAGCCCAAGTCCCACGCACAACGGTTCTGTGATTCGTGCACCCAGTTAGCGAACCAAGAACGGCAAAGAGTGTACAACAGGCGCTATTACGCGAGCCGCAGGGAGGACCTCAAGGCCAAGGCGAAGGCAAGGAAGCGAGAGGAGACGCTTCTCGCCGGGCCCAACAGAGGCTTCAAGCCCAAAGAATGTCGCCGATGTCATCAGCAGTACAAACCAGAGAGCTCCAACCAGAAGTACTGCCCTCCGTGCCGAGTGGTCGTGCGTCGTGAATGGAACCGCGCTCTCGGCGCGAAATATAGGAAGCTGCATCCGGAGAGGGCGAAGGAGACGAAAAGGCGGACGATGGAGAAGTATCGCGAACGTTACCGCGCCAAGGCACACGAGTCCTGGGTTAGACGCACAGATGAGGTGCGAAGAAAAGTCTTCGGTCATTATTCGAATGGAACGTTCGTGTGTGCTTGTTGTGGCGAATCAGAGCATGATTTCCTGACCATAGACCACGTCAACAATGACGGAGCGAAACATAGGATGGAACTGTTCGGGAGAAATAACGCCGGAGGCTACAATCTCTACTGCTGGCTGATCAGGAAGGGGTTCCCTTTCGGCTTCGCCGTCCTCTGCATGAATTGCAATTTTTCCAAAGGGAAGCACGGCGTCTGCATCCACTCCAAAGGCCCGATTCCTAATTTTCAGCTTGAGGCGCATAATGCCGTTCCAGAGTAGGGAACTTGGTTCTCACGGCGTTACAACAAACGGGTGAGGCAATCTGAGGGAACTTGATAGGAGAGAGCGCCCTAGACTTCGCGCTCTTTCATCATTTTGTACTTCGTAAACAATCATTCCTGCCGTTGGTTCAAGAGTCTGACATTGGTCAAGCGACGTATTCACCTTGGTGGAGTTTCTTCATTTCGTCGGTCTGACTACGGATATGTTTGTTCCCTTTCGAATGTAGTACCTGTAGTCTTTCGTGTTAAGGTAAACCGTCTTAGACCAAATCCAAGTGGGCGCTTCGCCATGTTTAGGATTCATTGCGCCTCAGCCGAAAATATCATTCTCAATGAAGCTTAGATTGATGCTCGGCGCCACTGATCTGTTGCTTCAGAGAACGGAGCTGACACTCCTCGATACCAGAAGCGTGGTCCCAATTCTTGAGTTCTTTCGTGTTTGCTGCGGAATCTTGAATTGGGTTGATGGGTGCTACGATGTTGTCACAAGAGAAGTCTTGAGTCTGGGTCCGATCTGACAAGTAGATGCCTTTACTCAGGTGTACAATTGTTCTATACCTAATCCTATTGCTCTGAAAGTTGCGCCTTACTGCCGAGATATGATAATCGGAGTTGTTCGCAAATGCTCTGGCGGTCTCGGATGCAATCCACGAATTTACACGGCCTATAGCTAGTAGGTATATGCTTTCAAACCCTTTCATTGAATATTGATTGAGCTTCCGAACGTAGTATTCAATGCAGTCACTTCGTCCCCCTCCTACTAGGATTATTCCTACTCTAATCGCCAAACCACTATAATGTAATCTTGACCCATTGTTGTGCCGCTTTACGAGGCCGTAGACGAAGTCTAGGAAATCCGCCCTCTCCCGATCAAGGTTGAGCTCCTGGAAGGATAGCCGCTCGATGTTGGAGCTTGGTTTGAATAACTCGCGCGCAAGAATGGAAACGAGTCCGTAATCGACGATGGAGGCGAACTTGTGCGCATCTGAAGGTTTTTCAGTTGAAGAAATCAAAGACTTGGATCGCTTACCTCAGCGTAATACTCGAGCAGGGTTTTCGTCCGAGATTGGCGATTGAATTCTCGTACAATCTTGCCCAAGGTGTAAGACCAGAGAAAGGCAAGTTGCCGCTGGGGTCTTGGTGAATTGGATCCCTTCGGTACCAAGTACCAAAAGAAATCGTTCCACGCTAAAGCTGCTTCCAAGAGAGTCTCTTCGAGTCCTTTGCCGAGGGCAGGTATCACGATGTGGACGACGTTAGCTCCGATGTCGGGGTTCGTTACTGGATTTCCGTGCGTGAATCTGATGCTGTATCTCACCCGTGGAGTCGTGAAAATCCCCAAGAACAAATCTAGCTTGAACTCCGCCTCAAGTTGACGGATAACAACTGAGAGTACTCTGAGTTCAAGGAAGAGAGTTGGACCCAACAGAATCAAAGATAGTGCTTCTTCCCCCGTACGCCTGAAATCTGAAATCCTTTCACCGTATGAGTGAAATGCGATTCGCACCAGAACAACCCGCGATTCTATGAATTGTACCGCCCTTCTGTAAACAGAGATTTGGGCTGTCAATCCTAACGTTAATGCGTGGTGCTTAAAGAGATATATAAGCATTGTAGTCTCTTCCGAGACTACAATGGCGATAGTCCGCACACAGGTGCGGATTACCAAGCCGATGTCTGGAACATCGGAACCGCCAAATACTTATAATGTAGTCTCTTCGAGGACTACAATTGTCCGATATGGTCAACGTTGTAGCTCCTAGGAACTCCGTTCCGGCGATTCTCAATGTAGCGATGACGCTTTCGGAGCTGAAGGCTGAAAACAAGGGAGCCAGAACGCAGTTCGTTTCGGAGGATCAGACTTCGCAGTTCTGGAACAAACTACCAAGTTACGTGGACAAACGAGATATGTCACTGATTGTGCTGGATATGCCACATCCAGGAAGTGATGAACTCCAGAAGATTCCCCTTGAACCTTGGAAACACGCTATCATCTACTTGCATAGTGAACTGAATCCTCTGAATAGCGAAGAGAAGGAGATTATGCTGAATCGGGGTATAACGGTTATTCCCCCAAGAAAGGTCTCAGAATCCTTTCTAGGAGACGTGTCAACGAGAAACACGAAATGGGTGAGAATTTCGAGAATATTGTCGATGGAAGAGACGGAAGGGATCTCCAAAGAGGAATTGGATATTGCCAAAGGAATAATCACGAAAGCCACTTCCGCTCCAGAAGAGACAGTGCAGAGGGTTCTCAATGACGAAATTGAATATTTCCGCGACATTGGGAAGAAAAGGACCGGGAAGATTGACTTCAAACTCGCATTCCCTAACAACCGTTTCTGTGTAGTTGAAACGAAACGGATGACGCCGCACATCTACAGTGATCTATTTGAGGTATATGCGCGCAACAATGCAGAACCCCTGGCAATCGTAGGAGCAATGAATGGCATTTTCACCAACAAACCAACTCTCTACAAGTACTTGGGAGCGACCAATCTTGCCCCGCGCCTTAGATTCGGAAGAGGGGCGATTGTGAGTATTGACGGGGACGCTGACAATCAATTCGTGGGTTACGTGGTGGGGCTAGGTGATAGATCGCCACTAGTAGTAAAAATCGCTCCTCCTCGATTCGTTTCAAGGAAGACGTTATTACGTCGCTTGTTAGGTGGAAAGACTAACCAGAGAGTCAGAAAAAAGGTCTACCACAAGAGCTACAAGTCACTTGCAGACCGTTTCGATAATCTCGAACAACTTGCCAATGACGTATTCTTGATCCCCCCAGAAGCTTTTGAGAATACGGTCGCAATCCTCCACGAAAGTGGGGCGGACTACAGCGTTCTGACAGTAAACAAGAAGAAGGTTACTTACCAGAATTCGAATCGCAGATGAGACGCATTATTCCTTTGACAATCTCGCATGTGTTGTTAGGAATTGATATGATGTCTCCTCTAACTATGCCACTGCGAGATAGTCCGTAGAGTTCTGCTGTCCTATTCTCGTAATTGACGTTAGATTCTCCCACGCCGATACGTGTGGTGACTCGAAACGAGATTGGTTTGGCGCCACTGTAGAACTCGGATGGGAGACAGCCTCTACCATCTCGGGTGTACCCACACGAAATCAATTCGGCTTCGGGACATCCATCTTTGCACACTATGACTATGGTCTGTGTTCGATTAAGTAAAGCCTGGGTCTTGTCGGAATGCTTGCCAAGTCCGTCCATTACTATTATTCCTTTTTCTCTCACAGAAAGAAAGGTGTATTCCATGACTTTTTCGAATACCGTTAGTGGTACGTCCTCTGCCAATTTCTGCGCGTTGGGCGGACAGTAGATGTGACGCAATTCGTCCTCTGAAGCTATGTGGTGAACCCGAAAGGTCGGAGAGAAGATGTCGCAGTCGAAAAGCGCGGCGTCATTTCCGTTCGAGCGGAGATACTTGAACAGAAGATATGAAAGGACCGACTTCCCGCTGTGCGGTGGTCCTAGAGCAAGTATACTCCTCGCGTAACCCGCTTCAAGCTTGCCCAAGTAATTCGTGCCCTAGAGCCAATCAGACAGACATTCTCCAAAACAAAACAGTTGCGGGCAAAAGGTGTGTTTTTTCGTATTTTATGCTTTACCACGAGCGCCATGTTCGGACGCCTCGACGGTGTTGTCTCAATTCGTTTGACGACTAATTAGTAACACGACCCCAAACTTAGATACGGGTTCATTGCGCCTCCATCGGGAGTCTAACCACCAACAGCGCGAACTGATGTGTTGGAAAGTGAATCGGTGCTAACAAGGACTTGGATGACGATATCTCGCGTCATTTACTTTGTAGTAAGCGCGTAATCCATTTTCCGATGAAATAAGTGCCAACCCCAACAGCACTTCCAACAAGGATCGACTCGAGCAACGCGTGATCGGAAACGTCTTTTCTGGATTCATATACAGACTTGGATGCCATGAATGCACAGACACCGCCAGCTGCTATGCCTACCACGTCATCCGGAGCGTCCTTCACCAAGTGTCCCAAAGGGTCTGTGCGGGGATCAATCTCGTCCCTGTGTAGTTTGAATAAATCTGGAAATTCCCTCAAGTGTGCACCCAGTGGGCCTCGAAACTGCTTAGCTGCCCCTTGCGCGTGACCTAGAAATGTCACTTCGAAATCTGGTCCGATATCTAGTCCCGGTTTTGGGATGTTGACCTCTTCACCAATGGGTAACTTGTTGAGATCTATCCGACGCCCATGGTAGACCAGTGCCATCATTCATCTTCTCCCAAGGTTGGCACGCCAGCTTTATCCTTACCTATGATATATATCTCCAAGTTTGTTCGCCAAACGCGGTTTGGCGAAGCTACGCCAGTTTGAGGTACTAATCACGCCATTCCAGCCTCTTTCCCTGAGAGGTAACAAAGGACGAAGATACGCGCAAAAAGAAGCGCTAAGAAAGGAGATTCTGAAGCGGATTGGAGAGGATGAACTCAAGGAGTTTAGCGAGGAATACCGGAACAAACTTGTGAAGGTCAGCCTAGTCTTCTTCTTGTGGAAGGGATCTCCGGGTGTGACGGATACGCGCTGGAAGAAAGACCTTGATAACCTAGTCAAACCGGTGTTAGATGTCCTCCAGCAGCATCTAGATAGTCAGAAGACGAAACTGGGTTTGAACCTCTTTGAGAACGATGATTACGTGTGCGTGCTACATGCTGCAAAGAAACTTGCAGCGAAGCCAAAGGATGAAGGAATCCACATCGTGGTTTCGGACATTCGGGACGACGAGATGCTCAGGTTGCTAGAAGGACGCGAAAGCGCGGGAAACATCGCATGGGGTTCGTTGCGCCTCCGCCGAGAAACTCATCCTGCGTTGGGCTATAGTTAGTCGGCCGGCTGAACGCGTCACGGAAGCGTCTTGGGTACACTCATTGCACTTCGATCTTTCAATCTGTCAAGTTCCAAGGTCTGACGTTTGCCTGAACGCGGCTACGATTGGTGACCAAGGTACCGTTAAAAGACTCCCGAAAGATTCGGTCAAGGAAATTACGTGGAAACAGAAGTGGTCCTGGCATCTAAAGACAGAGCCGTAAGACTTTGGGCCCTCACGATCTTCGGTGTAGTCTTTGAGTCGATAATAGGTACGGCATTCGTAGTCGATGCGTACAATCAACTGACGCTGGCAAATCTGCCCAACCCTTCCCCCATTTCGGGTTTCATACCATCGTTCGCTGCACCCTTGTTCTTGGCTTATTCTTTGATCCCGATACCTTACTGTTGGCTCGTTTCTCGTTCCCTGAAACCGAAACGGATGGTTTCTCCACTCAACATTCAGTTATTCTCAATTGCCGCGGTTGTCGTTGGATATATCATGCTGTATACAATCTCTACCTCACTCTATTCCTTTGCGAACTTCAATTTGGAAGTCTTCCTATCCAACACTGCCGCTATCGGGCTCTTTCTCGGAACTTCCTTCATAGTAATCGGCTTGGCACAAACACAGGCGGTCAAGTTGCTATTGGGCCTCAACGGCACCGCCGATGACATCGACCTCGATGCGTGGCCCGTTGACACTCCATTTTCCGCAATCTCCAACATGATTGACGGGGACTTTCTCAATCACTATGGCTTCAGACTCAAGAAGAGAAATGAGAAACTAATACTACTCCGTTATCTCACTTATGACAAACACAAGATAGTTGTCGGCTTTACTCCTGACCCAGATGACCCTTCGAAGTCGATACTCGCCGCGAGTGGATATATTCAGGGTTACTACTCGATAAATAGACTTGATACCGCCAAGGAGAAAAGGAACCGAGTGGTAAAAGACTTACAGAATCGATTGCGGGAGATTGACTCGTCGTTGGACTTCGGCGATCATCCTCTGAACCAGACTCTTGACCTCGCGTCCGAAGAGGTCAAAGACTACTCGTTAGAGGCGACAGAAGCAGGCACCTCTGCTCTTGCGCGTGTCAGGAGGAGCATCTTACTGACCATCGCTCTACCGATTGTCATTCTGGTTCTTCTTGCGGTTCCGTGGGCATTTCATCTTGTTAGTACGGACTTGGTTGGTAGCTCCATTATCCTATACATATTCACACTCGTAACCGTTTACTACCCCGAAATCAAGGAAAAAGTCTCTAAACCATGAGTTCTCCGACCCGACTACTGATAAGATCGATGGAAAGCAACTTGATCGGTTGGCTGGAATCAGATTGGCATTGGAACTGAATGTGACTAGATCATTTCAATTGTTATGTTTATGGGTACAACGATGCCTAAACTCGTTGCCGCGTTCCAGGGGCTCGTGAGGAGGCAGGACATCGATGATGGTGGGCAGGAGAAGGAGGGGTGTTGAATGGACGACCGCGGCAGTTATTCTTTTCTTCTTGTTGATTCTGGTTAGTTTCGCATACCTAGGTTATCAAGTGTTCACGAAGCCGCGCGCCAGCATAGTCATCAATTTCTCGCCAGGTTGCTCTTCAGTGGTATACACAGTCTCAAACGATGATAGCCGGATTCTTCATGGATGGTCGGTAGTCTTGACTGTGTCGCCCTCAGGCTCGGGCATCACAATGACCCCAGGAGCATCTTCGGTACAGCCTTTGGCACCAGGGGGCAACGCCACAAGTTCCTTTACGATGAACTATTCGGGGGCACCGCGAGGCAATTACCAAGTAGTAGCAAATCTAGTTAACGATACCCAGTCGATTGCGGTGTCACCGTCAATCACATGTACGGTAAGATAGCGCCCTAAAGTTGTTGGAGCTGATAGAGAGCAAAGTAGCCGAATCTAATCCCTCTTGAATTTCGAAGATGATAGTTGGTGGGATTATTGCTTGTAGCTGCCTTCTCCTTTGAATGAAATCTTATGCGGCGTGGGGTGAACTTGAATTGCTTACTGAAAGCAGCTCTAGTAAAGGAAGGATTTGTGCCGTACATAGGGTTCATTGCGCCTCCATTCAATGGTAGGTTTCAGCTTCTGCTAACCCGAACAATTTCAGCGAGGCCATAGGGATGCAAGACATCGTCGCTGAATCCTTAATATCCGTCGCCAGCGAGCCTGAATGAAAGGCGAACTGGAAGTTGTTTCTGGCCAAAGCCGCCTCCTCAATAGAATGGAAGGCGATTGCTGCAGCTGTCAAGACGCTAGTCGAAGAAGCGACTTTCGAGGCGAATACTGAAGGTCTGACGTTCAGAGCGATGGACCCATCTCATGTGGCCTTGGTCGACCTCCTGGTTCCTAATTCGGCGCTCGAACGCTACGAGGTCGATAAGCCGTTCAAATTTAGTGTTCGCGTTGAGGACCTGGTCAAGCTCATCGGGAGGTCGGATTCCAAGGACAGCATCGAGATTTCTTCCACTGATGAAGATGCCATCCTCTTTCGCTTCCAGAACGGTTACAAGCGAGAGTTTACGATTCACCTGATTGAGAGCAGCGGAGGGGCGGCACCGCTTCCCAAGCTGGAGTTCGATACGAAGGTCACACTCACCAAGGCAATTTTCGAGAAAGTCTTGAGCGATATCAATGTTGTATCCGATCAAGTGACAATCTCGGCCATCAAGGACAAATTGACATTCTCGGGGAAGTCAGATATTGGTCAGGCCTCAATTTCATTGGAGAAGAACGACGCGGACATCCTTGAGTTGCAGGTTGGCGCAGAGAGTAAAGCAACGTATTCCATCGATTATTTGATTTCGATAACCAAGGCGTTGGGTGGCGTTTCTGACACGTTAGTCTGTTCGTTCTCCTCGAAGAAGCCGATTTTACTCGCCTTCAAGTTGAACGATCTAGGGGCACGCGTGAACTACTTTTTGGCTCCTCGGGTATCCGGGGACTAGAGAACAACAGCTCGGTCGGTGCTCATATAGCCGCGGCGGAGTAGGAAGCGAAGATGACCCCTCTCGAATCAGTCCTTGGGACGCTCGTCGCTGTGTTCGCCGTCCTTGCTGTCGTTGGTTTCTTCCTCGCGCGGGTCTACTATCAGCGCTGGCAGACCAAGCAGACAAAGGCCTACCAGATCGGGGGCAGTCAGGCCAAGGGCGACATGTACCAATTGCTGGGCACCTTCGCGACTCTCGACGAATACGAGCAGGTAATCCTCCTCTCGTCCACATCCAAGCAGGGCTCGTTCGACCTGCTGGGGGTCAAGAACGACGTCTTGGATTTCGTTGAGATCAAGAAGAAAGGCGCCGCGCTCACGGGGCCAGAAAGGAAGCTGCGGAAGCTAGTTGAGGAGAAGAAGGTCAGGTACGTGGTGAAGGATGTGGAACTCCCCGAGCAATTCAACATGAATGACAGAGACGAGACGTGAAGTAGAACAAGGCGTTGCCGGCGCCACTGCAAGGGCTTCGATAGGGCCTCAGCTTGGTGGCGCGAGTGGGAATCGGGAAGAGGACCGTTGACCAAGCGAAGCCCGTGCAAATCAGCGAATTGAAGGAAGACTGGTTGTAGTTTCATCCACACCCGTTTGCCGCCGACGACAAACGGCTCATGGGTGACGAATTAGCCCGAAATCTTTCTCCTCAGGTCGATAATCTCTTCCAACTGCCTGACATATTCGGGGAAATCCTCGGGATCCCTCTGCCAGGCCCTGAGCAGCCTGCGGGCATAGCGCGCTTCAACCCTTGCGAGAAACTCGCCCAGCTCTTGGTTTGACACGCTTCGCGCCCCTTACGGCTCTATCGACCCTCTCGTCGTACCACTCGTCAGGCTTCGCAAGAACATCTCTAAGGTCGTTCCGAAATTCCTCGTCGTTCGGAACGGCTACACTGAATCCCATGGTCGTGGGAGGATAATCCAGCAACGGCATTTAAGGGTCGCTCCGTTCGACGCGTTTCCGGAATCCGTTCCTCTTCGGGGGAGGCTTCTGAAATCGAGGGATGCCGCGCAACTCAGCGCGTCGAAGAAAGACTGGTCGTCGTTTCGTCCATATGCCTGATACCGGACGCGGAAGTCGAGGTACAACGACTCGCAGGTTTCGCATCGCCCGCCGAGGATTGACGGAACCTTTCTCAGGCTAGGTGGGTCCACCCTCTCGGACCCGATGGTTTCGATTAACCACCACTGCGCAAGACTTCGGCCTAGGCTCCTGGTTCAACTCGGAGCAAAGACACCGGCGCCTTGGTTAGTTTGGTGGCACCAGGGGAGATTTCCCACGAAATAGGAATTGTGGATATCTTGTATGCCTCATACCACCAAATTCAAATATTGGTATTGACTAGCTGGGGCCATGAGCGAACTCGTCTCGATCGACCAGAAAGGAAGGTTGGTGCTTCCGAAGCGGATTAGGACGAGGGCTGGCATCAGGTCGGGAACCAGTTTGGTGGCCGAAGTAAAGGGAGACGGGGTCGTTGAGCTTCGAGATTCGGGCGCGCTGCTGAATGAAGTCCAACGGGTCGCGGCGAGGAAACTGACCGCGTGGAAGGAAGAGGAGCACAGGGAGGACAGGATGCTCTCGGCGTCGGCGAGGTGAGTCCTCCGTGAGGCTGACGGACACCATGGTTCTGGTCGGGGCCCTCAATCCGAAGTATGTGTTCCACAAAGTCGCTTTCGGCCATTTGGAGGCGGTGCGGCGCGTTCCGGGTACGTTCGTGCCATCCATGGCTGCGGTCGAGTTCGATTTGGTGATGAAGGGAAGAGGGTATACGTCAAGGGAAAGAGAG